>NZ_CADEAU010000106.1 GCF_902825405.1 Micromonospora maritima
GCGGTTCTTCACCGTGCACCTCGGGTTCGCGGCCGCCGAGACCGCCATCGCGCGGGAGCTGGCCGTCGCGTACGCCGAGGCGCTCGGCCTGCTCCGCCCGGAGCTGGCACTCGGCGCGGCGGCGCTGTCCCCGGCCGACGCCTGGCACCGGGCCGAGCGGTTGTTCTGCGGTGCGGTCGGGCCCGACGGCGAGCGCTGCGCCGACGTGGCCGGACACCCCGGTTTCCACCACGCGCCCGGACCGGGCGGGCTCGGCTGGGGCGACGGTGACTGACCGCGCGGGCTCAGTCCAGGTCGAACTCGCCGTCCTGGGCGCCCGCGACGAAGGCGTCCCACTCCGCCTGGGTGAAGACCAGGACGGGGCCGTCCGGCTCGGCGGAGTTGCGCATCCCGATCAGGTCGTCGACGAAGGCCACCTCGACCGCACCCTCGGAGGTGTCCCCCTCCGCGCGTTGCCAGACCGCCCGAGAGAGGTCGAAATCGCCCTTGGGGTGCTGACCCATCGTTGTTCCTCCATCGCGACGCGTGACGAGAAGGTCCGTGCGGACCTCATCGGGCAGGATAAGCGGATGCCGAGCCTCACCCGTGCAGAGGCGACCGCGCGCCGCGCGTCGATCACTGTCGAGTCCTACCAGGTGGACCTCGACCTGACCGGCGACGCCGAGCGGTTCCGCTCTGCCGTCACCATCCGGTTCCGGGCCACCCCCGGCACCGAGACCTTCGTCGACGTCAAGCCCCGTCGGCTCCTCCGGGCCCGTCTCAACGACCGCGACCTCGACCCCGCCCTGCTGGCCGACGACCGGTTGCCGCTCACCGGCCTGGCCGCGAGCAACACGCTCACCGTCGAGGCCGAGATGGGCTACTCCAACACCGGCGAAGGGCTGCACCGCTTCGTCGACCCGGCCGACGGCGAGACCTACCTCTACGCCATGTCCTTCCTGGACAACGCGCCACGCATCTTCGCGGCGTTCGACCAGCCCGACCTGAAGGCGCCGGTGACGCTGGCCGTCACCGCGCCGCCCGAGTGGACGGTGGCGGCCAACGGGCAGCTCGCCGACCGGCCCGCGCCGGGGCGCTGGGAGTTCGCCCCCACCGCGCCGCTGGCCACCTACTTCGTCACGCTGGTCGCCGGGCCCTGGCACGTGCTGCGGTCCGAGCACGACGGCATCCCGCTCGGCCTCTACTGCCGGCGCTCGCTCGCCGCCCACCTGGACGCCGACGCCGACGAGGTCTTCACCGTCACCCGGCAGTGCCTCGACCGCTTCCACCAGCTCTTCGCCGAGCGCTACCCGTTCGGCAAGTACGACCAGGCGTTCGTGCCCGAGTTCAACGCCGGCGCCATGGAGAACCCCGGCCTGGTCACGATGCGCGACGACTACGTCTTCCGGTCGGTGGTCACCGACACCCAGCGTGAGCTGCGTGCCACCACCATCGCGCACGAGATGGCGCACATGTGGTTCGGCGACCTGGTCACCATGCGGTGGTGGGACGATCTCTGGCTGAACGAGTCCTTCGCGGAGTACCTGGGCACCCGGGTCACCGCCGAGGCGACCCGGTTCGACCAGGCCTGGACCACGTTCGCGAGCCGCCGCAAGGCCTGGGGCTACACCGCCGACCAGCGCCCGTCCACCCACCCGGTGGCGCCACCGGAGGTGGCCGACGCCGCCCAGGCGCTGCTCAACTTCGACGGCATCTCGTACGCCAAGGGCGCCAGCGTGCTGCGCCAGCTCGTCGCCTGGCTCGGCGACGACGCCTTCCTGGCCGGGCTGAACGCGCACTTCGCCGCGCACCGGTTCGGCAACGCCACGCTCGCCGACCTGCTGGCCGGCCTCGGCGCCGCGAGCGGCCGCGACCTGACCGACTGGGCCGAGCGCTGGCTGCGTCGCGCGCAGGTGAACACGCTGCGCATCGAGACCGCGGTGGACGCCGACGGCCGGTGGACCGGGGTGGCGGTGGTGCAGACCGCTCCGCCGAGCCATCCGGTGCTGCGGCCGCACCGCATCGGCGTGGCCCACCTGACCGCCGACGCGCCGGCCCGGTGGTTCGAGGTCGACCTCGACCCGGACGCCGACGGCGGCCGTACGCCGCTGCCCGAGCTGGTCGGGCAGCCGGCCACCGGCCTGCTGCTGCCCAACGCCGGGGACCTGACCTTCGCCAAGATCCGGTTGGACCCGGCCTCGGCGGACGCGGTGCCGACGCTGCTGCCCGGCCTCGACGACCCGCTGAGCCGGGCCCTGCTCTGGGGCGAGGCGCTGGACGCGGTCACGGACGGGGAGCGGCCCGCCGCCGCGCTGGTCGGCCTGATCGCCGCGGCGCTACCGGCCGAGACCGAGGTGACCATCATCGAGGACGTCCTGCTGCTGACCCGGCGGATCGTCGACCGCTACCTCGACCTGCTGGCCCGCGACGCCGCGTTGCTGCGGGTGTCCGCCGCCTGCCAGGCGCTGCTCGTCGCCGCGCCGCAGGGCGGCTCGCGGCAGCTCGCCGCGGCGCGCGGGCTGATCGCCGCCACCGCCGACGCCGGGCTCCTCACCGACTGGCTGGCCGGCAAGGAGGTGCCCCCGGGCCTCTCCGTCGACGCCGACCTGCGCTGGGCGGTGCTGCGTCGGTTGGTGGTGCTCGGTGCCGCCGGCGCGGCGGAGATCGAGGCCGAGGCGGCCGCCGACCGCAGCGCCACCGGTGCCGAGCAGGCCGCGGCCTGCCGGGCGGCGCTGCCCGACCCGGACGCGAAGCGGGCCGCCTGGGAGATCGTCACGACCAGCACCGACCTGTCCAACCGGCTGATCGAGGCGACCGCCGAGGGCTTCTGGCAGCCCGAGCAGGCCGAGCTGACCGCCGGCTACGTCGAGCGCTACTTCACCGACATGCCGGCGGCGGCGCGCCTGCGTACCGCCTGGGTGGCCGACTCGGTCACGGTCGCCGCGTTCCCGCGCTACGCGGTGGCGCAACCCACCCGGGAGCTGGCCGCGGCGCTGCTGGCCCGGGCCGCCGAGCCGGTCCGGTACCGTGCTGGCATGCAGGGCACGGTGGCCACCTACGACGCGTCGACCCGCAGCGGGGTGCTGCTGCTCGACGACGGCACCGAGCTGGCCTTCCCGGCCCGCGCGTTCGACGCGTCCGGGCTGCGGCTGCTGCGGCTCGGCCAGCGGGTGCGCGTCGAACGCGACGCGGCCGGCGAGGTGGTCCGCGTGACCTTGCCGACGATGGCGTGAACAACCTGGCCGGAGTTCATTTTCTGTTCACCCTCGTCAGGGAATCATGAGGTGGTGAGCACCCCTCGCGAGCACTCCGACCCGCCGCCCCTCCTCGACCCCGGCACGCCCCGCAACGGCCGTCCCACCCGTGGCCCCGACGGGCGGTTCCGGCAGACCCGGCCGCCCGAGGAGCGCCTCGGCGCCGACCCGGACGCGGCCGCCGCCACCGGGCTGGACGAGCCGCTCGACCCGGTGGAGGGTCCCGGCCCGGCCGACGTGCCCGACCCGGACGCCGGCCCGCCGACCGCGCAGCCGCTGCCGGAGGACCGCTTCCTCAACCGCGAGCTGTCCTGGCTCGACTTCAACGCCCGGGTGCTGGCGCTCGCCGAGGACCCCCGCACCCCGCTGCTGGAGCGGGCGAAGTTCCTGGCCATCTTCGCCAGCAACCTGGACGAGTTCTTCATGGTGCGGGTGGCCGGGCTCAAGCGCCGGCTCTCCGCCGGCCTGCCGGTGCGCGGCGGTGACCGGCTGCCGCTGCGCACCCAGCTCGAACTGATCACCGAGAGGACCGCCGACCTGGTCGCCCGGCACGCCGCCTGCTTCGTCGACGACGTGCTGCCCCGGCTCGCCGAGGAGGACATCCGGATCCTGCGCTGGAGCGACCTGGACGACGCCGAGCGGGAGCGGCTGCGCACCTGGTTCCGCGAGCACATCTTTCCGGTGCTCACCCCGCTCGCGGTCGACCCGGCGCACCCGTTCCCCTACATCTCCGGCCGGTCGCTGAACCTGGCCGTCTCGGTCCGCGACCCGGACGGCGGTTCGGAGCTGTTCGCCCGGGTCAAGGTGCCGAACAACGTCCCCCGGTTCGTCCGGGTGGCGAAGGAAGGGCCCGGGGTGCGGTTCCTGCCGGTGGAGGACCTCATCTCCGTCCACCTCGGCCAGCTCTTCTCCGGCATGCAGGTGGTCGAGTGCCACCTGTTCCGGGTCACCCGCAACGCCGAGGTGGAGGTCGACGAGGACCGCGACGAGGACCTGCTCCAGGCCCTGGAGCGGGAGCTGGCCCGGCGCCGGTTCGGCCCGCCGGTGCGGCTGGAGGTGGCCGCCTCCATCTCCGACCACATGCTGGAGCTGCTCGTCCGCGAGCTGGACATGGACGGGCACGACGTGCTCCGGGTGCGGGGCCTGCTCGACCTGTCCGCGCTGTGGCAGCTCTACGGCGAGGCCGACCGGCCCGACCTCAAGGACGCCCCGTTCGTGCCGGCCACCCACCCGCGCCTGGCCGAGGGCGAGGTGCCGCGCAGCGTGTTCGCGACGCTGCGCGACGGCGACGTGCTGGTGCACCACCCCTACCACTCGTTCGCGACGAGCGTGCAGCGCTTCGTCGAGCAGGCCGCGGCCGACCCGAACGTGCTCGCCATCAAGCAGACCCTCTACCGCACCAGCGGCGACTCCCCGATCGTGGACGCGCTTGTCGACGCGGCCGCCGCCGGCAAGCAGGTGGTGGTGCTGGTGGAGCTGAAGGCGCGCTTCGACGAGGTGGCCAACATCGGCTGGGCGCGCACGCTGGAACGGGCCGGCTGCCACGTGGTCTACGGCCTGGTGGGCCTCAAGACGCACTGCAAGACCGCGCTCGTGGTGCGCCAGGAGGGCAACCAGATCCGCCGCTACTGCCACATCGGCACCGGCAACTACCACCCGAAGACCGCCCGGCTCTACGAGGACTTCGGCATGCTCACCGCCGACCCGGAGATCGGCGCCGACCTGACCGACCTGTTCAACGTGCTCACCGGCTACAGCCGGCAGACCGCCTTCCGCCGGCTGCTGGTCGCCCCGCAGGGCATCCGCAGCGGCCTGATCGAGCGGATCGACCGGGAGATCGAGCACGTCCGGCTCGGCATGCCGGGGCTGGTGCAGTTCAAGGTGAACTCCCTGGTCGACGAGGAGATCACCGACGCGCTCTAC
The DNA here is from genome assembly GCF_902825405.1 of Micromonospora maritima. Lineage (GTDB taxonomy): Bacteria > Actinomycetota > Actinomycetes > Mycobacteriales > Micromonosporaceae > Micromonospora > Micromonospora maritima. Next base: position 5,157 of record NZ_CADEAU010000106.1, read on the forward strand.
CGGGCGTCGCGGGCCGGCGTCCACGTCGACCTGCTGATCCGCGGCATGTGCACGCTGCGCCCGGGCGTCCCCGGCCTGTCGGAGAACATCCGGGTCCGCTCGATCCTCGGCCGGTTCCTGGAGCACTCGCGCGTCTTCCGGTTCGGCAACAACGGCGACGCCGAGTTCTGGATGGGCTCGGCCGACCTGATGCACCGCAACCTGGACCGCCGGGTGGAGGCGCTGGTGCAGGTGAGCGACCCGGTGGCCCGCGCCGAGCTGGATCACGTCCTCGCCACCGCGTTCGACCCGGACGTGGACGCGTTCGAACTGGCCGCGGACGGCACCTGGCACCGCCGTACCGGCACCGGCGACGCGCCGCTGACCCACCTGCAGGACCTGCTGTTGCGCCGGGTCGGCGGTCGGGCGGACTGAGCGGGCCGTGCCGGGCGCCGGGCGGGCATACGGTGAGCGGATGAGCGACGACGAGCCGGTGCGGATCCGGGCGGCGGGCGGTGTCGTCTGGCGCCCGGGTCCCGCCGGCGTCGAGATCTGCCTTGTGCACCGCCCCCGCTACGGCGACTGGTCGCTGCCCAAGGGCAAACTGGACGCCGGCGAGCACCCGCTGGTCGCCGCCGTGCGGGAGGTGGCCGAGGAGACCGACGTGCGGGCCGTGCCGCAGGTCCGCCTGCCCACGGTCCGCTACCGCAGTGAGGGCCGGGCCAAGGCGGTCGACTGGTGGTCGATGCGGGCCGTCGGCACCGGCGGCTTCCAGCCCGGCACCGAGGTCGACGAGGTGGCCTGGTACGCGGTGGACGACGCGGCCTGCCGGGTCAGCTACCCGCACGACGCCGAGGTGATCGCCGCGTTCGCGGCGCTGCCTCCGGTCACCGCGACGCTGCTGCTGGTCCGGCACGCGCACGCCGGCAAGCGGGGCACCTGGACCGGCCCGGACACCGGCCGGCCGTTGGACGCCGAGGGGCGGGCGCAGGCGCGGGCGCTGGTCCCGCTGGTGTCCCTGCTCCGCCCGGTCCGCCTGCTCTCCGCCTCGGCTCTCCGCTGCGTGCAGACGCTGGACCCGGCGGCGGCCCGGCTGGACCTGCCGATCGAGGTCTGCGGCGACCTGGACGAACCGGCGCCGGGGCAGCAGGCCGAGGAGTGCGCGTTGGCCGCCGCGGCGCGGCTTGCCGCGCTGGCCGGGGCCGGTGAGCCGGTCGCGGTGTGCAGCCAGGGCAAGGTGATCCCGGGCGCGCTGGAACGGCTCACCGGCCGGGCCGACGACTTCACCACCGCCAAGGGCGGCGGTTGGCTCCTCGCGTTCGCCGGCGACCGCCTGGTGGCCCCCGACCGGTTGTGAGGCGGCCCCGGCTCAGGGCACCGTGACGGCGAGCGTCACCGGGAGGTGGTCGCTGGCCTCGGTACGGGGGGCGCGGACCCCGGCGGCGGTCAGCCCCGGCGAGACGAAGACGTGGTCGATCTGGGCGCGCGGGTCGTCGGCCGGGCTGGTCCACAGCGGCCGGGCTCCGGCCAGCGCGTCCACCAGGCCGGCCCGGGTGAACTCGGCGAAGGCCGGATCGTCCGGCTCGGTGTTGAGGTCTCCGCCGAGCACCAGCGGCCGACCGGCCGCGTACCCACGGGCGAACGCCGCCACCTCGCGGGCCTGTTCCACCGGATCCCGCCCCGGCGGAGGTTGCAGGTGGGTGGCGACCACGGCCAGCTCGCGCCCGCCGAGGTCGAGCGTGACGCCGAGCGCCTGCGCCCCGGTCGGCGCGCCGTGCGCGGTCAGCGGCCGGGTCCGGCCGGAACGCACCGGGTAGCGGGTGAGTACGGCGTCGCCCCAGACCGGGTCGGCGGCGGGCGCGAAGACGTAGGGCATGTCGAGCCGCTCGGCCAGCAGCGTCAGCGTGTCGTGCCCGCCGTTGAGCCACCAGCCCCGGTCCACCTCGCTGAGCAGCACCACGTCCGCCCCGCGCAGCTCCCGGGCGACCGCGTCGAGGTCCAGCCGGCCGTCGATGCCGAACCCCATCCGGATGTTGTACGCGGTGACGCGCACCTCCGTCGGCCGGTTGCCCGGCCGGGAGTCCGACGGCGGGCCGTGCAGCTGGGTCCCGAGCCCGGCCAGCGCCGTCAGGCCGAGGAGGATCCAGGTCCGCGCCGGATCGGGCAGGGCCGGGGCGGACCAGGGCGGCGCGGTGAACGCCACCAGAGCGACCAGGACGGCCGCGCCGACGGGGACCCACCCGTTGGGGTACCCGAGGTCGTAGGCGGCGTAGTAGGCCACCGTGGCCACCGCGAAGACGAGCATCCCGACGACGGCGGCCCGACCGCGCCGCGCCGCCGCCCGCCCGTCCGGGTCCGCGTCGGCCGCCGCGTCGTCGGTGAGCGGTTCGGCCAGCGCCAGGCAGCCGCCGAGCCCGGCGGCGGTGAGCAGGTACGCCGGCGCCAACCGTCCGGCCGCGAACAGTGCCGCGCCGGCGACCAGTGCGACCGGCCAGAGCACCCGGGCGGGTCGGACCGGCATCCGCAGCAGCACCGCCCCCAGGAACAGCAGGACCGCGTACCCGCCCAGCACGGGAACAGCGGGGCGGGCCAGGCCGGGGAAGTCCGGCGAACCGGTGCCGGCGGCGGCGCTCCAGATCGCCGGGGCGAGCGCGATCTGGTTGGCCAGCAGCAGCGGCGGCCCGCCGTCGAAGTCGAGGTTGTGCCGCGCGAAGACGGCGACCGCCTCGTCCACGGTGGCGGCCGCGTCGAGCACCAACCGCAGGATGCGCACCGAACCCACGGTGGGGCGTCCGGGCACCGGGTCGGCCCGCGCGCCGTCGTCGGCGGCCAACCCGACCGCCAGGCCCCGCTCGTTCATCCCGTCGAAGGGCAGCAGCGGCGCGTCGAGCAGCCGCCGGTCACCGGCCGGCTCGGCGGAGACCCCGAGGTAGGAGATGTCCACCAGGGAGATCGAGGCGTACCCGTCCGGCGGGTCGGTGCGCAGCACCAGCGCCGGGTTCGGTTCCCAGTCGAAGTTGCGGGCGAACAACGGACGGTCCCGGTCGGCCAGGGCGGCGAAGAGCGAGCACCCGAACGGGCTCGGCGGGGTGGCGCCGGGCACCCCGACGGTGGGGTCGTAGTCACCGACGTAGGTCATCTCGTACAGCGGGAGGTCGTCGACCCGGCGCAGGCTGGCCAGGGTCCGCGCGACCTGGTCGGGGTCCTGCCGGGAGGCGGTCGGGGTGCCGGACCCGGGCGCGCCGCCCGCCCCGCGGCTCTCCGCGCACGCCGTGGCGAGCAGGAGCACCGCGAGTCCGGTGGCGACGAGCGTCCTGCGCATACCCCCGACGCTAGGAGAGACGGCGACCGGTGTCCATCAAGGAACCGGTCAGCCCCGCCCGACCGCGAACATCCAGCAGCCGTGCACCACGTTGCGGCTGTGCAGGACGTCCACCGCCGGGTCGGCGAACAGCTCGGCGATCACCGCCTCCGGCGCGCTGCCGTCGTGCTGGCGCCCGCCGACGATGCGACCCCGCCGGTCGTACGCCCGCAGCACCTGCGGCCGCCCGCGCCAGCCGACCGGGTACGCCGACACCCGCGCCGGGCCGGCGCAGTCCGAGTCGTGCGCGAAGATCGGCCCGAGTTCCCGGTACGGGCCGGGCGGCAGCGGTGGCGCGTACCCGAACAGCAGCAGCATCTCGCCCGCCCCGGCGTCGCGCAGGCAACAGCGCAGCGGCTCGCCGCCGCCGGCCCGGTGCCGCTCCGGCGGCTGCCCACCGTCGTCACGGCCGGTACGGCGCAGGTCGGCCAGCACGTCGGCCGGCAGCGGGCGGATCAGGAACGCGGTACGTGTCGTCGTCACCGGTCCAGCCTGGCCCGGCGCCGGCCGACGTGCTGGCGGCCATCGGACCTGGCGTTGCCGCCGGAGATTCCGGCCGTCCGGGCGCCCACGGCGGCACCGCGCGGACCGACAATCGACCGATGGACTACCGGACCCACTCCCCGTACAGCGACCCCCGCCACCACGCCGCGCTGCTCGACGCGGTCCCCGGCGACGTCGCCGGCGCCGCGGCGGCCGCCCGCAACGTGATCGTCCACTACCGCGCCGGCGGCGTCGCGCTGTCCGACGCCCGGCGCAGCGAGGCCAACCTGCGCTGGCTGGACCGGATCCTCGACACCGACCAGTCCCGGTTCCCGCTGCCGCTGACCGCTCCGCGACCGGTTGCGGAGCGGGTCGCCGGCTGTTGCCGCGACCACACCCTGCTCACCGTCGCCGCGTTGCGCCAGCACGGCGTGCCCGCGCGCAGCCGGGTCGGTTTCGCGAGCTACTTCGTGCCGGGATGGCACCACGACCACGTGCTGGCGGAGTGGTGGAACGGCGAGCGCTGGGTCTGGGCCGACCCGGAGCTGGACCCCGCCGACCCCCGGCCGTTCGACGGCTACGACATCGACCCGGAGGCGGGGCACTTCGACTCGGCGGCCCGGGTCTGGACGGCGTACCGGGCGGGCCGGGTCGACCCGGACCGGTACGGGGTCGACCCGGCCCTGCCGATCCGGGGCGCCTGGTTCGTCCGCGTCTACGTGCTGCACGAGCTGGCCCACCGGCGCAAGGACGAGCTGCTGCTCTGGGACGGCTACGGCACGATGGGCGACGACCCGACCGCGGCCGACCTCGCGCTCACCGACGAGATCGCCGCGCTGCTGCTCGCCGCCGACGGAGGCGACGCCGCCGCCGAGCGGGAGTTGGCCGACCGGTACGCGTCGGACCCCCGGCTGCGCCCGGACGGGACGGTCCGCAGCGTCGACCCGGTCACCGGCACCGTCACCACCGTCGACCTGCGCCGCTGAGCCCCCGGCCTACCCCGGCAGGGGCGCCCCGTCCCCGCCCCGGGTGCGGCGCGGGTTGACCAGCCGGCGCACCATCGGGGCGGCGTTCCACCGGGCGGCGCCGACGAGGTCGCGGGCGTGCTCCAGCACCGTGTAGTCGGGCCGGGCCAGGCCCTCGGCGATGGCCCGGTCGAGGTCGTTGCCGCACCGGGTGAGCACGCTGTCGAAGTCCCGCCGGACCGGTTCGAGCAGGTCGTATCCGAAGGAGCGGTGCAGCCGGGCGAAGAGCGGCTTGTACAGCCGGGCGCGCTCGTGCAGGCCGGACGAGTAGGACATCGGGTTCTTCGGCCGCCGCCGGACGTAGTCGGGCAACAGGTCCGCGAAGGCCCGCCGGACGATCCACTTCTCCTGCCCGTCGCGCAGCTTGAGGTCCAGCGGCAGCCGCATCCCGAGTTCGACGACGCTCAGGTCGAGGAACGGCACGCGTGCCTCCACGCCGTGTCCCATGCTCGCCCGGTCCACCCGCTGCAACTCGGTCCGACAGAGGTTGCGGATCTTGTGCAGGAACAGCCGGCGGGAGCGTTCCGGCCCGACCTGGTGGTACATCGGGTAGCCGCCGAACACCTCGTCCGAGCCGTCGCCGGTGAGCACCACCTTGACGCCCAGCTCACGCAGCCGCCGGAAGATCGGCACCGACACCACGGCGTTGATGATGTCGCCGTACTCGGTCAGCTCGGAGATCCGGATCGCCTCGCGCACGTCGGCCAGCCGGATGTCGCGCGGGCGCAGCTCGATCACCTCGTGGGGCACGCCGAGGTCGGCGGCGAGCCGCCGGGCGTAGGCCACGTCGGGGCTGTCCGGGACGCCGATGGTCACCGCCACGCAGTCGGGGTGCAGCTCCCGGGCGTGCAGCAGCGCCAGCGAGCTGTCCAGGCCGCCGGAGAGCACCACACCGACGGTGAGGTCGGTGTCCAACCGGATCCGCATGGCGTCGGTGAGCGCGACCCGGACGAGCAGGGCGGCCTCGTCCGGGTCGTCGATCACCGGCAGCCCGGCGCCCAGGGTGAGCAGGTCCACGTGCGGGCGCAGCCGGACCGGACCGTCGGGCTCGACCCAGCCGTGATGGCCGGGTGGCACCTCGCCGATCGGGGCGCCGTGCCCGACCAGCGCCTTGACCTCGGAGGCGAGGTGCAGGCAGCCGGGCACCCGGGACCAGTAGAGCGGCTTCACCCCGAGCGGGTCGCGGGCCAGGTACGCCCGGCCGCTGTCGCGCTCGACCACGACGAACGCGAACTCGCCGCGCAGCCGGCGCATCGCGTCGCCACCCCACTGCCGGTACGCGGCGAGCACCACCTCGGTGTCGCCGGTCGTGCGGAACCCGTGGCCGAGGCGGGTCAGCTCGGCGCGCAGCTCGTGGTGGTTGAAGATCTCGCCGTTGAAGCAGAGCAGGTGGCGCTCGTCCGGCGCGACCCAGGGCTGCACGGCCCGGTCCCGGTCCACGATCCGCAGCCGGCGCACGCCGGCCAGCAGCCCCTTCTCCTGCCGGGTCTCGGTGACCTCACCGCGTGGGGCGAGCGCGGCCAGCATCCGCCGGAAGGTGGCCGGGTCGGCCTCGGGGCCGATGCTCAGCGCGATCCCGCACACGGGTCACACCCCCATCTCGGCCTCGTACGCCCGCCGGAACCGGCGGCGGGCCACGGGCGCGAGGCAGACGTGCCAGGCCTGTCCCTCGTCGACGACGTTGATCTCGCCGGCCTCCTGGCGGGCCAGCAGCAGCCCGGCCAGGGTGGCGCGGGCGCCGAAACGCTCGTACCACTCCAGCTCCACGTCGGCCGCCCAGCCCAGGCAGTGCCCGCTGGGCACCATGGCGGCGTACCCCAGCCGGCGCAGCCGGTACTGGTGTTCGGCGCTGCGGGCCAGGCTGGTCACCCAGAGCGGCGGCGTGCCGGACGGGGCGGCCGCGGCGAACTCCCGGCCCAGGTCGTTCAGGAACGCGATCATCTCGCGGCGGGCACGGCGGAACAGCAGGCCCGCGGTCCGCGGCGTGGCGTCCGGGCGCAGCCGGCGCCGGACCGCCCGCAGACCGCGCCCGAGCACGGTGGCGGGCTGCTCCTGGTAGCGGAAGTCGAGCAGGCCACGGCGGCGCAGCCACTCCAGGTCGACCAGCTCGGTGCTGGTGCGGACCTGCTCGTCGGTGAGGAAGGTGCCGCTGTCCCGCCACCACAGCACGTCGATGCGGGAGAGCAGGTAGATCCGGACCAGCGCGGTGAGGTCGTGCGCCGAACTGCGCGTGTTGGGCTGGTAGCGGGCCATCTCCAGCAGCAGCGTCTCCCGGGCGCCGACCAGTCCCTGGGGCGTGGCGTCGAGGACCGCCGCGACGGCGGGTTCGCGCAGCCGCTGGTCGAGCAGCACCTGTCGGGCGGTGGTCGACGGCGCGTCGGCCAGCGCGCCCACCTCGACCAGCAGCTCCGCCACCGCCGCCCGGTACGCGGCCAGGTCGGGCGCCGCGGTGGTCCGCCGCCCTCCGGCCGGCAGCCGGCGGGCGGCGGGAGCGGTGGACGCGACGGCGGGACCGGGCTGGCGACCGGGGCTTCGGCTGGGCACTCGCATGGTCTCCGTCCCCTCTCGGGCAGGACACGGCGTAATGGAACCTGCACCCACCGTAATCACCCGAGACGGCACCTCCGAGAACAATCCTCCTATCTCCTCCGAAGGCGCCCGATCAGGTGGCGAACCGCGGCGCCAGCTCCTGCACCTCGCCGTACCCCGGTGGGTTCGGCCCCCCGGTGTCCGACCCAGCCGCGACCGCGTCGACCCGGCTCAACGCGGCGCCCAGGGCCGCCCGGAACAGCAACGAACCGGTGCTCACCCGGGCCACCCCGAGCCGACCCAGGTGGTCCAGGTCCGGGCCGCCCGGCCGATGCAGGACGTTCAGCGGCAGCCCGGCCTCCGCCACCAGCGTGCCGATCGTGTGGTCGGGCGCGCCGGGGACGAAGAAGCCGTCGGCGCCCGCCGCCCGGTACGCCGCCGCCCGGCGTCGCGCCTCGGCCAGCGGCGTCGGCACGTCCAGCCACCACGCGTCGGTGCGGGCGTTGACGAAGAGCCCGGGCGCCGCCGCGCGCACCGCCGCGATCTTGGCCGCGACCAGCGGAGCCGGGCTCAGGGTGCCGTCCGGGCGGCCGTCCTCCAGGTTCACCCCGACCACCCCCAGCGCGGCCAACTCGCCGACGTAGCGGGCCACGGCCGCCGGTTCCTGGTCGAAGCCGTCCTCCACGTCGACGGTGAGCAGCACCGGCAGATGTCGCAGGCGCCGGGCCAGGTCCAGGGTCTCGGCCCGGGTCGCCCCGACGCCGTCCGGCCGACCGGCGGCGGCCGCGACGCCGAGGCTGGTCGTGCCGATCGCGGCGTGACCCCGGGCCGCCAGCGCCGCCGCCGAGGCGTGGTCCCAGGCGTTGGGCAGCAGCAGTGGGCGGCCGGGCCGGTGCAGCGCACGGAAGGCGGCGTGGCGGTCGGTCATCGCAGGGTCACCTCGAGACGGGTCGGGACGCGCAGCGTCGGGTGCGGGGCATAGCGGACCGGAGTGTCGGCCGGGGCGCAGCGGCGGCGCAGCACGTCGACCACGCCGGCGGCCAGGGCGAGCGCGTGCACCGACCCCGGGCAACCCCGGACGCCGGCGCCGAACGTCAGTGCCGCGCCGGGCCGATCGGCCACGAACCGGTCCGGCTCGGGACGGGCGGCGGGGTCCCGGTTCGCCGCGTCGAAGCGGAGCAGCAGCGGCTCCCCGGCCCGGATCGTCCGGCCGTCCAGCTCCAGTGCGGCGGTGGCGATCCGGCGGGTGGCGCGTACCGGCGGGTCCAACCTCAGCACCTCGGCGAGCAACGCGGCGGTGGCGAGCGCGGCCGGCGCGGCGAGCCCGTGGCG
>NZ_CADEAU010000107.1 GCF_902825405.1 Micromonospora maritima
GCCGGCCGGGGGAGCGGACCGACGACGTGGCCGCCCAGGCGGCCGACGCCGCCGCCCTCGGCGCCGCCGGGGTGCTGGTCTTCCCGGTCGACGGCGACGCGCCGGCCCACCACGACGCGATCTGGCGGACCGCCGGCCTGCCGATGCTCGCCTTCGACCTCTACCTCCGGCCCTACTCACCGGCGCGGCTCGCGGACCTGCTGGTCCATCCCGGCGTGGCCGGGGCCAAGGTGGCCCGGTTGCACGACGCGATGGCCTGCCAGGCCGCGCTCGCCGCCGTCCACGCCGCCGACCGGCTCGCCGTCACCGGCGAGGACCGGATGTTCGGGCCGTCGCTGATGTGGGGCGCGCAGGCCGCGCTCGTGGGCCTCGCCGCCGCCGCGGTGCCCGTCACCGCCGCCGTGCTGCGGGCCTTCGCCGACCGGCGGTACGCCGACTTCGTCACCGCCTCGGCGCGCCTGGACCGCCTCGCCGAGGTGACCTTCACCGAACCGATGGAGGGCTACGTGCGCCGGATGCTCTGGATCGCCGCCGCCGAGGGTCGGATCCCGCAGTCGCACACCGCCGACCCGCACGGCCCGGCGCTGTCCGCGGCCGACCGGGCGCGGGTGCTCGCGGTGGCGGGGGCGTCGTGACGTCCCCGTTCACCGCCGGTGACCTGCCGGCCGTCACGCTCGACGTGGACGTGCTCGTCGGCCGGTACGCCGACCGTCCGGGGCCGACCGGTGACCCGCGACGGGTGGCCGAGGTCCTCGCCGCCAACGGCATCGGTCGGGCCGCCGTGGCCAACCTGCGGGCGGCCCTGTTCGACGTGCCCACCGGCAACGACGAGACCGCCGCTCTGGCCGGGCCCCGGGTGCTCCCCGTCGGCGGGGTCGACCTGCGCGACCCGCTCGGGGCCGAACGGGAGGTGGACCGGCTGGCCGAACGGGGCTTCCGCGCGGTGCGCCTCTTCCCCGACGAGCAACGGGTCGAGGCGGACTTTCCGTCCGTCCGGCACGTCGCCCGCCGGGCCGCCGCGGCCGGCCTGGTCGTCCTGACCGGGGGCGACGTGCGCCGGTTCTGGCGCCCCCTGCGCGGCACCACCGTCGTCTTCCTCGACACGCACTTCTACCACCTGGGCGACTTCGTGGTCGCCGCGCGCGACGAGCCGGGCTTCCACACCTCCACCCGGCTGCTCAACTCGCCGGACGCGCTGGAGACCGTCGCGGAGCACCTGGGTGTCGACCGTCTGCTCTACGGCTCCCGTACGCCGTGGTACGAGGCCGTCGTGCCCCGGCTCCGGCTGGCCCGGGGCAACCTCACGCCCACCGACGTGGCCGCCGTGGCCGGCGGCAACGCCCGCCGCCTCCTGGAGCCGATCGCATGATCATCGACGTGCACGCCCACTGGGGACCGTGGTTCTTCAGCATGGAGGTCGGTGCGCTGGCCACCAACCTCGCCGTGATGGACCGGTACGGCATCGACCTCGCGATCACCTCGGCCACCGAGGCGGTCGTCTACGATGTGACCGCCGGGAACCGGGCCATGGCCCGGACGCTGGAGCACAGCGACCGGCTCCTCGGCTACCTGACGGTCAACCCGCGCCGGCTCGACGACGCCGAACGCGACCTGCGGGAGCTGCTGCCCACCGGCCGGTTCGTCGGGGTGAAGATCCACACCGACTACACCGACTCCCCGGTGCGCTCGCCGCAGACCCGGGCCGCCCTGGAGCTGGTCGCCGCCCACGACCTGCCCGCCCTGGTGCACACCTGGGACGCCACCCCGCTGGAGCTGGCCCAGGCCTGCGTCGACATCCCCGGGCTGCGGGCCGTCGCCGGACACATGGGCGCCAACGGCTGGCGGCACGCGGTCGAGGCGGCCAACGCGGTGGACCGGCTCTGGCTCGAGCCGTGCTTCTCACACACCGAGGCGGGGCGCTTCGCCGCCGTCGCGGCGGCGGTCGACCCCGGGCGGTTGCTGTTCGGCACCGACGCCACCCTGATCGACCCGGCCGCCGCGTACGGCGCGGTGCTCGCCGCCGACCTGCCACCGGCGCTGGCCGAGCGGGTCGCCTGGCGCAACGCCGCCGAGCTGTTCCGGCTCGACGTCACCGGTTGACCGCCGGCACGGCGCGGGGCCGCCCTCCCGGCCCGGGAGGGCGGCCCACGGCGGGCTACGTCCTGTTCTTCCCCGGCAGCGGGAACAGCGCCAGGTCGTTGCCGAGCATCCCCCAGGTGGCCTTGCCGTCCGGGGTGAAGTGGAACGACGGGTTGTTGTACCAGCCGCGGGGCACGTTGTCGTACAGGGTCGTCACCTCCCCGCCGGGAGCGGTCGGCAGCTCGGAGATGTCGTTGGTCCAGTGCACCCAGGAGAAGACCCGGCCGTCGACGCCGTTGAGCTGGCCGTATCCGCCGAGGTCACCCTCCATCACGATCTGCCGGGTGCGCAGGTCGTAGGCGAACCAGGCCCCGCGCGGGCGGCGCCCCACCGCGTAGAGCAGGTTGCCCACGACGAACAGGCTCTCGTACGACAGCCAGTCCGGCTTGATCTCCTCCCGCCACAGCAGGGTCCGGGTGACGATGTCCACCGCCGCCACCTGCGCCACCTTGCGGATCGGGCCGCTGGTGCCCTCGCCGTAGGTGTCGCCGGCGAGGTAGGCCGTGGTGCCCTGCACCACCACGTCCATCACGCTCTGCTCGGGCAGGAACTCCCGGTGGGAGTCGAAGGTGTTGTCGCTCAGGTCGATGAAGGTCAGCGCGCCGGTGTGCTTGGTGGTCTGCGGGCTGGACGCCACGACGAGCTGGTTGCGTGCCCGGTCGTGGTGGATCCGCTTGGTGCGAAGCTGCTCGTTGCCGAGCAGTCCGAGCGGGATGATCTCGTAGCTGTCCGGGTCGATCGCGACGATCTGGGCGCTCGGGTAGAGGCCGGCGTACACCACCCCGCGCCGGCCCTCGGCCATCGCCTTGACCTCGCCGTTGATGTCGAAGCGCTCGTTCGTGCCGGCGTTCGGCCGGTGGACGGTCATCGCGTAGTGCCCGCCCACCCAGATCCGGTTCCGAGTGTGCCGCATCATCGACTGGATGGTCTCCGGGTATCCGAAACCCCGGTCGGCGGTCTGCCACACGCTGGCGTCGCCGCCGGGCGTCGCCTTCCACACGTGGCCGAGCCCGCTCACCCCGAGCAGCGCGCCGTCGGGCAGCGGGGCGAGCAGCTGGTTCTCCACGTCGGCCAGGGGCTGGCCCACCTTGGTCAGTCCGTCGGCGGTGACCTGGTAGAGGTTGGTGGTCAGCCGGCACAGCGCGTACACGGTACCGTCGCCGGCCACGGTGAGCTGGTCGATGTAGCGGTCCTCGACGGGGATGTCCCGGGAGACCCGCTCGGAGCCGTCGCGGCGGAAGGAGATCAGCTGCCGGCCGCAGGCGACGTAGAGCGTCCCGTCGCTGACCACCAGGTCGAGGATCCCCACCGGCGAGGCGCTGAGGTACGGCGTCAGGTTGGTCGGCGCGCCGCCGGCCTTCGACCACATCAACAGCGTGCCGGGCGCGGCCGATCCACCGTAGACGTACTCGTCGTCGACCGCGACGGCCGCCGCGTACTGCGAGGTCGAGATGCGACCGTACGTCTCGACGGTGGCGTCGGCCAGCCGGATCCGCTTGACCGTGCAGTCCGGGTACGTGCCGATGTACAGGTGTTCGCCGTGCACGACCATGTCGTAGTACCAGGTGGTGGCGGCGCCCGCGCGGGCCCACTCGACGACCGCGCCGGTCTGTGGGTCGTACCGGTGCACGTACGCGCTGCCGGCGGGGCCCACGTAGACGTACCGGCCGTCAGTGGCGAGCTTCTGCCCGCCGTTGCTCGCGATCGTCAGGTCCGCGATCGTCCGCCGTTCGCCGGTGTGCACGTCGAACTCACCCAGCCGCATCTTCCCTTCCGGGGTGTTGAAGCGTGAGGTGATGAAGACGCGGTCGCCGATGACCGCGGCCCCGCGGACGGCAGCGGTCAAAGAGGCCGGGCCGAAACTGGTGGGCGTGAGGCTCTTGTCAGCTGCGGCCCAAGCCGGCGAGGAGAGCGCACCGTGCCCTACTGCCAGCGATGCTCCAGCGACAGCGCTACCTGCGAGCAGTGTGCGACGGCTGAGGGGCATACGATTCTCCGTTCGTCGTCGTAATTACGGTCCGGACCTTAATAACCTGCCTTCGATGCGTCAAGGGTCGGGTCCAGGCCGACCTACCGATGGACGTCCGGAGCAGGCGCCGTCGCGCCCCCCGCTCCCGGCCGGCCCCCACCGCCGGCGAGCACCAGGGTTCGTGGACCAATATCGGCAGCCGACGGCGTCGAACGCGCCGCGGCGAGCAACGCTCGCTGGTCGCCTTCGAGCAGGGCTTCGGCGCGTCACACCCGCGCGACGCCGGGCCGTTCTGCCGACGGTCACCGAGTGCCTACCTCGTTTGTCGCCGCTGCCGTGCCCAGAGCAGGTCGTGCAGGGCGCTGCCAACACCCGGATCGCCGAGGTCGACGCGACGGCTCGACCGACAGCGTCATCGGTGTCGTCCTAGCTCGTGAGGAACATGCCGGTCATGCCCACCACCGCCAGGACAACGGCAACGGCGAGCACGTACAGCCGCGGACGCCACCGCCGAACGACGTACGTGGCCAAGCCGAACGCGCCGCTGAGGATCGCCACGGCAAACCACGGGAAGGCCGCCCGCGTCGCCTGGCCGATCAAGAGCATCCACGTAGCGATGACCGCGACGAAGACCGTGGCGTAGACGACCGTCTGCCGCATGTTCCGTTTGGCGGCGTGCTGCAACCGACCGACCGACTCCCGGTAGTCCTCCACCGCAGCAGCGCGTTCCCGCTCGCTGACCTGCCGTCGTTGGTGGCGGCTACCAGCACCCCGGCCCCGACCCATGCCGCGGAAGATATCAACGACAGTCAGGCGCTCCTGACAAGATGTCGGACGTGATCATCCGAGGCGCAACCGAGCGGGATGCCGACGCACTCGCTGTCGTCCATGTCCGTACCTGGCAGGAGACGTACTGCGGAAAGGTCCCCCAGGAATACCTCGACCAGTTGGATCCGGCCCATCGCCGGCAGGGATGGCGGCAGTGGATCCAGCAGGATCGGCCACCGGCCGGCACCCTCGTGCTGGATCACGAGCGTGATGGGGTGATCGGGTTCATCAACGTCTCGCCGAGCCGGGATACGGACACCGATCCGCAACTGGTGGGGGAGATCGTGGCCGTCTACCTCTTGCCAACGTTCTGGGGCCAGGGCGCCGGTCGGCTGCTGATGGAGGCAGGCATGCTCCGGCTGGCGAAGGCCGGCTACCGAGAGATCGTCTTGTGGGTGTTGGAGACGAACGGCCGCGCTCGGCGCTTCTACGAGGCCGGGGGCTGGCGTGCCGACGGATCGAAGAAGACGGACGACTCCCGAGGCTTCCCCTACGTCGAGGTCCGCTACCGCTACACCGTCGACATCGACTCGATGACTGCGAAGATCGCGTCGTGGGATCTCAGCCCGTACCCTGGCGGTTGACCTGCCCCTCCCGGGCCGTCTTCGACCGGCCGTGGTCGCGCTCGGTACCGGCTGATCCGGTCGCGGTGCGCTCGTGTCGCTGATTCGGCGAGTGCTCCACCGTGGCCCCCTGCCGGCCTCGTGCGCCGCTGCCCGGGTGCCGGCGGCCCCGCGCCGACTCGCCGCCGCTGTCATGCTTGTTGCGCTGTTGGCTACCCATGCCCGGGGATACCCGGTGCCTGGGCGCCCATGCTTTCGAGCGGGACGGCTCCGGGGAAGGACGGCGACCTGTTCGATGTCGACGAGGTTCTCGCGCCGGACGCGGTCGGCGGCCCCGGTTGAGAAGCGGGCATGTGTGCGTCGTCCTCTCTGTCGCCGCAGGGCTCGCGTCGGCCGTCGTCATGCCCACGCCACGCCCGGACGACGAGCGGCCGCGTTGGAGCTCTGTCCTGGCACGACACCGCCCATTCGGATGGATCTCCGCCTTGCTCGACCGAGGACTTGACCCAGGGTTCATGCACCACGACCGATGTCGATCAGCCCTGCTGCTGGTGCGCCTGCGGTCCCACCAGTCGCGCCGTGATCTGCCTCAGTGGCTGGCTGCTGTTGACGATCCTCTTCATCCGTTGCCAGGCGGCTCGGGCCGGAGATCCGCCCAGGCCACCACCAACTGACGCCCCCTGGTTCTGAGCCAGTTGTTGTGTGGTCTGTTGCAGCGTCTGCGACAGCGGTCCCTCAGGCCCCAGCGCCTCCTGCGCCGTCTGCCCGACGTGGTCGAGCGTCCGCGCCAGTGGCCCCTGCGGCCCGAGCGCCTGCTGAGCTGTCTGTCCGACATGGTTCACGGCGGTGTCCACGGTCTTGACCAGCGACTCGATGATCTGAGGGTTGCGTTCGATGGTGTGGAGGGCGCTGTCGAGAATGCCGCGGAGTTCCTCGAGTCGAACCTCGAGCATCGCCTCGGCCTCGACGCCCTTGATGTCGATCTTCACCATGCCGAGTTGCGCCCGGACTCCCACGTCGAGCTGGAGCAGGCTACCCAGGCGGGCTCGTAGTGAGACGGAGGCGTCCAGGTTGTCGACCTCGACGTAGATCTGTTGGACCTTGGCCTGCGGGATCTGGAGGACGACGTCCGGGTCTGACATCGTCTTGCTGCTGCGTCCGCCGGTCGGCTGGGGCAGGCCGTGTTCACCGCGCGGTGGGGTGGGGTGTCCGCCCGGCCTCGCACTCGTTGGCCCGCCGGTGGCACCGAGGTTCTGGCCCCGAACAGAGACTTCCGCGCCCTCCTCGGCGTCGCGCTGCGGATCGATCTGGTCGCGCGGTTGTGCGGGCGACTCCCGTGCGTCCCTGTCCCGGCTCTCCGGTTCGGCCATCCCGCACTCCTCGGTCCTCGCCTGGCATGCGGACCGGACGGAGCCCACCATCTGTGGCTCCGATCCTCGGCCCACCCCCTCGGACCGGGTCGCGGTCTACCCGTGCGCCGAAGCGCCAAACGGCTCAGCGGTCGGTCGACGAGGCAGCGGATCAGCCCGCTGGTCGCGTAGACCTCCGGCCGGCGCCTGCTGTGCGATCTGGGCAAGCGGCCGATTTGGCAGGGTTCAGGCGGCCGGCGGGGGGTATGCCGCCCCGCTGATTCGCCGCCCGGTTCACATGGGACCGGGATGCTCGGCCAGGCGCGACCGGACAGGGAGGCCACCCGTGACTCGACTGGCAGTCCGAGATCCAGCGAAGGTCAGGCAGGAGGAGGTGCAGCGGCGGGGGCGCGGGCTCGGCTGGATGAGTGCCGGTCTGGGCGTGGCGCAGTTGGCGGCGCCGGACACGGTGCGCCGGATCAGCGGCGTGGACGACTCCGCGGTGTCTCGGGTGATGGTGCCGCTCGTCGGGGCGCGGGAGCTCGTACACGCGGCCGGGCTACTGACGAGCCGGCGGAAGGGCGTCTGGGCGTGGACCCGGGTCGTGGGCGACGCGATGGATCTGGCCTCGCTCGGAATGGCCCTCGCCCATCGGGGCGGGCGCCGCCGACGGCGGCTCGTCGGTGTCACCGGCGCTGTCCTCGGGATCACGGTGCTGGATCTACTGACCGCCGTGCACGCCACCCGGGCGAAGGAGGCAGGCTCCGGGCCGGCGATACGGGGCGCACGCAGAGGAGGACCCATGGAGCTGACAGCCACGACAACCGTTCGCAGGCCCCCGTCGGAGGTTTACGCGTTCTGGCGCGACCTGGGCAAACTGCCGACGTTCATGGCTCATCTCGAAGAGGTTCGGCCCACCGGTGACCGGACGAGCCACTGGTCCGCCAGCGCCCCCTTCGGCAAGAACGTCGAGTGGGACGCCGAGATCATCGGCGACGTGGCCGGCGAGAAGATCGCCTGGCGGTCGACCGGGAACGCGGACGTGCCGAACGCCGGTACGGTGCGGTTCGTGCCCGCCCCGGACGGTGTGAGCACGGAAGTGCACGTCCTCCTGACCTATGACATCCCGGGCGGCGCGGTCGGCAAGGCGGTGGCCAAGTATTTCGGTGAGGAGCCGCACCAACAACTCGACGACGATCTGCGCCGGCTCAAGCAGGTGCTGGAGACCGGCGAGGTGGTCCGCTCCGACGGCGCCCCGTGGGGCAAGCGGGCCCGCAAGGAGTTCCCGCAGCGTCCAGCGCAACCGCTGTCGGATTCCGACCTGGCGAAGAGGGCGGGCGCGTGAAGGCGAACACCTGGGCCGGCCGCAACAAGGTCAAGGTCCGTGACGTACCGGACCCGAAGGTCCTGAACAACCGCGACGCGATCGTCAAGATCACCTCCACCGCGATCTGCGGCTCCGACCTGCACCTGGTGGATGGATATGTGCCCACGATGCAGGACGGCGACGTCATGGGCCACGAGTTCATGGGCGAGGTGATCGAGGTCGGATCGGGAGTACCCGCCGACAAGCTACGGGTCGGCGACCGGGTCGTCGTGCCGTTTCCCATCGCCTGCGGCAACTGTGGTGCCTGCGCCGCCGAGATGTACTCCTGCTGTGAGAACTCCAACCCCAACGCCGGGATCGCCGAGAAGATGTTCGGCCATCCGGTCGCCGGGATCTTCGGCTATTCGCATCTGACGGGCGGGTTCGCGGGCGGTCAGGCGCAGTACGCGCGGGTGCCGTTCGCCGACGTCGGTCCGTTGAAGATCGAGTCTGACCTGACCGACGAGCAGGTGCTGTTCCTCTCCGACATCCTGCCCACCGGCTTCATGGGTGCCGACCTGTGTGACATCCAGAAGACCGACGTGGTGGCGGTGTGGGGCGCCGGCCCCGTCGGCCAGTTCGCCATGGACAGCGCCCGGGTGCTCGGCGCCGCGAAGGTCATCGCCATCGACAAGGAGCCGTACCGGTTGCAGATGGCGGAACGGGCGGGCCACACGACGATCAACTTCGACGAGGTCGACGTGCGGTCCCGGCTGCTGGAACTGACCGGCGGGCGGGGACCGGACAAGTGCATCGACGCGGTCGGCATGGAAGCCAGCCACGGTGCCGCGCACATCCACGCCTACGACCGGATCAAGCAAGCCGTCCGGTCGGAGACCGAGCGCCCCCACGCGCTGCGCCAGGCGATCATGTCGTGCCGCAGCGGCGGCATCGTATCGGTCATCGGCGTGTACGGCGGCTTCCTCGACAAGTTCCCCGCCGGCGCGTGGATGAACCGGGCGCTGACCCTGCGGACGGGGCAGTGCCACGTGCAGCGCTACATGAAGCCGCTGCTGCGGCGCATCGAGCGCGGCGAGATCGATCCGACCCGGGTGATCACCCACACCTTGCCGCTCGACGAGGCGGAACGCGGCTTCGACATCTTCAAGAACAAGCAGGACCACTGCGAGAAGGTCGTACTCAAACCCTGACGAGCAACCGCATCCCGGCCGCCGCGAGGTGCGCGGCGGCCAGATGCGGCTGTGGGTGCGGCCCGGCCGTGCTGGTTCGCATGACGGGCGGCGGCTGAACGGGCTTGCCGCCGACGCCGCGTGCCGGCCGGGTGGGGCTCAGGGGCGGTACCCGCATCGCTCGGTCCTCGGAGCCTCCGCGATTCCAGGGGCATTCACGCCCAATCCGGTGATAGCTCCGGTTTTCCCGTGACCCACCCGGCCCAGCCGGAACGCTGGACGGATGGAGCAGCGATCGGGAGGACGAGAACTGGAACGTCTGCTGTCGGTCAGGCGTGTCCTGTGGTCGTTGGTCGTCGGGGTTGTCGCCGGGGCGGTCACCGCGCTGGTCGGGGCGCCGGAACTGACGCCGCTGGTGATCTGGACGATCGCGGCGGGCACCGTCCTCGTGTGGGTGTGGCGGTCCTGCTGGTCGGCGAGCCCGCAGCGTACGGAGCAGCTTGCCGAGGCGGAGCAGTGCTCCCGTTCCACCGACTCGGCGATCCTGATCGCGTCCGTTGTCAGTCTCGTCGCCGTGGCCGAGGCGCTCGTCCGCGCCTCCGACCAGCAGGACATGGTGGCGGTCACGCTGGTGATCCTCAGCGTCGTCGCGGTGGTGCTGGCGTGGTTGCTGGTGAACACGGTCTTCGCGTTCAAGTACGCCCGGATGTTTTACTGCGGCGACGCCCGTGGCATCGACTTCAAGCGGGACGATCCTCCGGCGTACGCCGACTTCGCATACGTTGCCTTCACGGTTGGCATGTCCTACGCCCCGGGAGAGTACGAACCGACCAGCAACCGCATGCGCCGGGTGGCGCTCGGACACGCGCTGCTCTCGTACACCTTCGGAACCGGCATCCTGGCCGTCGCGATCAACCTGGTCACCAGCCTGGGCCAGTCGTGACCCACGTGGCGTGTCCTGCGCCGGCTGCGGCAACGGATCCGGGTGGGCGAGATCGACACGAGCTTGGTGCTCACCCTCTCGATGACGGGCGGCGCCAGCGGTGGACAACCGCGCGGCCCACACCCCGGAGGGGCGAACGGCGGCCGGTCGGATCGAGGCTCCGACCGCCCGGACGCGGCCACGTGACCGCGAGCGTGACGGACGGGAGCGCCCGGTGACGGTCGCCGGTGGCAGGGAAATCGGTTGATGACCACGAGGACGGTCGTGGTGGTCGCGGTGGCCCTGGTTGTCACGGCGTGCCTGCTGGCCGGCGTGCTGGTCCAGCGTCGAGCCGATGGTCGTAGCTACCGTTGGCTGCTCGCGCCGCTGTACCGCGCATCCCGACGCCCCGCCGTCGCCGTGCTGCTACTCGCGGCGCTGTATGTCGGAATCCGCGCGCACCCCGGCGCGGTACCCCACATCGTCCGGCGCCTCGTCGTGGTGCTGTTGATCGCGAGCGTGACGTGGCTGGTGCTTCGCGCCCTGCACATCGCCGAGAGGGCCGCGTTCAGCCGGCTGCCGGGCGAGACGCGGGCCGACCGCCGGATCCGCCGCGCCCGCACCCAGATCCGACCGGTACGGCGCCTCACCTCGGTCGTGGTGACGGTCGTGGCGATCGGCCTGGTCCTCACCACGTTCCCTGCGCTGCGCACCATCGGGCTGTCCGTGCTCACCTCGGCGGGTGTGATCGGCGCGCTGCTCGGCCTGTCCGCACGCACCGCGCTCGGCAACGCCTTCGCCGGCATCCAGGTCGCGTTCGCCGACGGACTCCACCTGGGGGACGTGATCGTGGTCGACGGGCAGTGGGGGCGCGTCGAGGAGGTGAAGCTGACCAACGTGGTCATCCGGCTCTGGGACGACCGGATGCTCATCCTGCCCACCACGTGGTTCACCGAGCACCCCTTCCAGAACTGGACCCGGCATGAGACGCGGGTGGTCGGCGAGACCCGGCTCCACGTCGACTACACCGCCGACGTGGACGACCTCCGGGCCGAGACGAGGCGGATCGTCGAATCTTCACCACTCTGGGATCGGCACCAGTGGGTGCTGCAGATGGTGGATGCGACGTCCCAGACCGTCGTCGTCCAGGTCCAGGCATCGGCGGCCGACGGACCGAGCGCGTGGGACCTTCGCTGCGACGTGCGTGAGGGGCTCATCCGGTACCTGCGAGACCACCACCCCGAGTGGCTGCCCCGCACCCGCGGCGAGTTCCACCCCTGAGCCCACACCACCGACGTCGAGGTCGCGAGCGCGCGGCGGCCGAGGGCTGGCCGAACGGGACGGTACCGACAGTTCGCGCTAACCGCGCTCCACCGCCGGATCTCCCGGGCGCTACAACATCTCCAGCGGTTGCGGGCCGGCCGGCGCGGGGAACGCCGTGTCGAGTGCCGCCACATCCTCCTCAGTCAGATTCAGGTCGCGCGCTTCCGCGTTCTCCCGGGTGTGTTCGGGGTTGGACGACCGGGGGATGGCCGCTATCCGCCCCTGCCGCAGCAGCCAGGCCAGCGCGACCTGGGCAGCCGTGGCCTCGTGCCGGGCGGCGACCTCCGCGACCTGGGGGTGGCCGAGCAGCCTGCCCTGCTCGATCGGCGAGTACGCCATCACCGGGATCTGGTGCTCGCGTAGCCACGGCAGCAGATCGAATTCCGGACCGCGGCGGGTGAGGTTGTACAGAATCTGGTTGGTCGCGCAGGCGCTCCCGCCCGCCTCAAGGAGATCCTGCATGTCGGAAAGATCGAAGTTGCTCACGCCCCACTGCCCGATGTCGCCGGCCTCGACGAGCTCGCCGAACGCCTCGATGGTCTCGGCGAGCGGATGGCTGCCGCGCCAGTGCAGCAGGTAGAGGTCGATGTGGTCGACGCCGAGTCGTTGCAGGCTGCGGCGGCAGGCCTGCACGGTTCCCCGACGGCTGGCATTGGACGGCAGCACCTTGTCGACCAGGAACACGTCGGCGCGTCGTCCGACGATGGCCTCGCCGACGAGTTCCTCGGAAGCGCCGTCACCGTACATCTCGGCGGTGTCGATCATAGTCATGTCCAGGTCGAGCCCGGTGCGTAGGGCGGCCAGCTCGTCCCGTCGCCTCGGGGGGCGCTCACCCAGGTACCACGTGCCCTGGCCGAGTACGGGCATCGTCTGGCCGGACGGCAATTCGATCGCTTCGGCGGCGAGGGTCATGTCGTGACCTTTCCGGGGCCTCGGTGCCAGTGGGTCGAGTGCCTTCCCGCTGCGACAGGAAGCACTCTCGGGGCGGGACCTTTCTCCGCGCAGCGCCGAGCGTATGTGTGGATTGTCCGCCCGCGAGCGGAGTACGGTGGCCTGTTTTGCGGTGCCGACACCGGGAAGGCGGTCGAGAGCGAACCATGTGCCGCCGACCGGGCGGCACCGCGAAGGGGAGGCCGCGCAATGGCACAGAGCCAGCAGCGACTGACCGGCAAGCGAGTCGCCTGCCTCGCCGCCGACGGGGTGGAGGACGTGGAGTACGCCCAGTCGAGGGCCGCCGCGGAGCAGGCAGGGGCCGAGGTCCACCTGATCTCGCTGAGCTCCGGCGAGATCCAGTCGATGAACCAGGACATCAGTCCGGCCAACCGCTACCGGGTGGACCGGACCGTGAACGAGGCCGACGCGGCCGACTACGACGCGCTGCTGCTGCCGGGCGGGACGGTCAATCCCGACCGACTCCGGATGAACCAGCAGGCGATGGACCTCGTCCGGGCGTTCTTCGAGCAACAGAAGCCGGTGGCCGCGATCTGCCACGGCCCCTGGTCGTTGGTCGAGACCGGGATGGTCAACGGCAGGACTGTCACCTCGTTCCCCAGCCTGCGCACCGACATCCGAAACGCGGGCGGCAACTGGGTAGATCAACAGGTGCAGGTGGACAACGGACTGATCACCAGCCGCAACCCCGGTGACCTTCCAGCCTTCTGCGCCAAGATGGTCGAGGAGTTCGCGAAGGGCGAACGCGTTCGTCAGATGACGACGGCGTGACCCGGTGGGGCTCCGGAGCGGGAGGATCAGCCCGGCCCAGAGCCCCAGGACGGTAGATACCTCGCCTGTTGGATCCGGCCGCGCTCGGCGGTCCGGTCGGCGACGGGAAGCGACATCAACATCGGGACCTAGCGGTGTCCGTTCTGTTCCTCGCCGCTCCGGCCAGCCAGGCTCCCACTGGAAACGCCGACCTCAACCGGCAGCAACTGAACGGATGGTCTCGACGTCATTCGACCATCTCAGCTGGTGAGGTCGCGTCGGTTGAATGTGGTCACTGCGAAGGTCAGTAGCACCGCGACGATGGCGGTCAGGACGCCCAGGTCGGTCCATTGGAAACCGTTACGCAGTGGCTCTCCGCCGATGTAGTAGTGGAAGGGGGAGGCGTAACGGAGGGCGTCGGCGTTGAGCTGGGTGGCTGCGGTGCCGGCGGCGTAGGTGAGGACGGCGACGCCTGCGGTGCCCGCGAGTGCGGCGGGCCGGCTGCCGGTGGCCGCGCCGATGGTGATCGCGATCGTTCCGAAGAC
>NZ_CADEAU010000108.1 GCF_902825405.1 Micromonospora maritima
CCGACCAGCGGGACGGCGCAGGCGGCCACCGCGACCAGCAGCGCCGCACGTCCCCTGACTGATCCCATGAACCCTCCCGGCGTACGGGATGAATCCTCTCACCCCCGGCCGCACATCACATCCGATCCGGGCCGCCGGTCGCGTAGGCTCGGGTCGCTGTGACCACCACCGACACCCCCGCCGCCCGCATCCGGACGTTCCACCCGCGTCGCGGGCGGATGAGCGACCGGCAGCGCGACGCGCTGACCCGGCTCTGGCCCGCGTACGGCCTCCAGATCGCCGCCCTCGACGGGCCGTGCAATCCGACGGCGCTGTTCGGACGGCGGGCGCCGCTGGTGCTGGAGATCGGCTCCGGCATGGGCGACGCCACCGCCGCGATGGCGGCGGCCGACCGGGACCGACACTATCTGGCGGTCGAGGTCCACACGCCGGGAATCGCCAACCTCCTCGACCTGGTCGAGCGGCACGGCCTGGACAACGTGCGGGTGGCCGAGGGCGACGCGTTGGACCTGGTGCGGGCCATGCCGCAGGGGTGCCTGGACGCGGTGCACGTCTACTTCCCGGACCCGTGGCCGAAGACCCGCCACCACAAGCGGCGGATCATCGCGCCGGCGCACGTGGCGCTGCTGCGCTCCCGGCTGGCCCCGGGCGGCACGCTGCACTGCGCGACCGACTGGGCCGAGTACGCCGGGTCGATGCGTGAGACGCTGACCGCCGACCCGGAGCTGGTGGACGTGTACGGCGGCTACGCGCCGCGTCCGGCGCACCGGCCGGTGACGAAGTTCGAGCGGCGCGCGCTGACCGCCGGCCGGGAGGTCTTCGACCTGATCCACCGGCGGCGCTGAGCCCGGTTGGCGCGGCGCGGTGCGATCCAGGCACGATGGGAGCCGCCATGACTCTCACCGCCGCGCTGCCGAAGACCGCCGACCCCGACACCCTCTACGACGCGTTCGCCTCCTGGGCGTCCGAGCGCGGCCTCGACCTCTATCCGCACCAGGAGGAAGCGGTCATCGAGATCGTCTCCGGTGCGAACGTGATCATGAATACGCCGACCGGCTCGGGCAAGAGCCTGGTGGCGATCGCGGCGCACTTCGCGGCGCTGGCCGACGACCGGACGACCTTCTACACCGCGCCGATCAAGGCGCTGGTCTCGGAGAAGTTCTTCGCGCTCTGCGAGGTCTTCGGCGCCGAGAACGTCGGCATGCTCACCGGTGACGCCAGCGTCAACGCGGACGCGCCGATCATCTGCTGCACCGCGGAGATCCTGGCCAACCTGGCGCTGCGTGAGGGTCGCCGCGCCGACGTCGGCCAGGTGATCATGGACGAGTTCCACTTCTACGCCGAGCCCGACCGGGGCTGGGCGTGGCAGGTGCCGCTGATCGAGCTGCCGCAGGCCCAGTTCGTGCTGATGTCCGCCACGCTCGGCGACACCACCCGCTTCGTCGACGACCTGACCCGGCGCACCGGGCGGCCGACCGCCGTCGTCCGCTCGGCCGAGCGGCCGGTCCCGCTCCTGTTCTCGTACGCGACCACGCCGCTGCACGAGACCCTCGAGGAGCTGCTGGAGACCAAGCAGGCCCCGGTGTACGTGGTGCACTTCACCCAGGCCGCCGCGCTGGAACGCGCCCAGGCGCTGATGAGCGTGAACGTCTGCACCCGCGCCGAGAAGGACATGATCGCCCAGGCGATCGGCAACTTCCGGTTCACCTCCGGCTTCGGCAGGACGCTGTCCCGGTTGGTCCGCCACGGCATCGGCGTGCACCACGCCGGCATGCTGCCGAAGTACCGCCGCCTGGTGGAGACGCTCGCCCAGGCCGGCCTGCTCAAGGTCATCTGCGGTACGGACACGCTCGGCGTCGGCATCAACGTGCCGATCCGTACCGTGCTGTTCACCGGCCTCTCGAAGTACGACGGGGTACGGACGCGCCTGCTCAAGGCCCGCGAGTTCCACCAGATCGCCGGCCGGGCCGGGCGGGCCGGGTTCGACACGCTGGGCCGGGTCGTGGTGCAGGCCCCCGAGCACGTGATCGAGAACGAGAAGGCGCTCGCCAAGGCCGGTGACGATCCGAAGAAGCGCCGCAAGGTGGTGAAGAAGAAGCCGCCGGAGGGCTCCATCGGCTGGGGCGAGCCGACGTTCCAGCGCCTGGTCGAGGCCGAGCCGGAGCCGCTCACCTCCAGCTTCCAGGTGAGCCACTCGATGCTGCTCAACGTGATCGGCCGTCCCGGCGACGCGTTCTCCTCGATGCGGCACCTGCTCACCGACAACCACGAGGACCCGGCCGCACAGCGCCGGCACATCCGCCGGGCCATCGCCATCTACCGGGCGCTGCGCGCCGGCGGCGTGGTCGAGGAGCTGCCGGAGCCGGACGAGACCGGTCGCCGGGTACGCCTCACCGTCGACCTCCAGCTCGACTTCGCGCTCAACCAGCCGCTGTCCCCGCTGGCGCTGGCCACCGTCGAACTGCTCGACCGGGAGTCCCCGTCGTACGCGCTCGACGTGCTCAGCGTGATCGAGGCGATCCTGGACGACCCGCGGCAGATCCTCTCCGCGCAGCAGTTCAAGGCCCGCGGCGAGGCGGTCGCCGCGATGAAGGCCGAAGGCATCGAGTACGAGGCACGTCTCGAACTGCTCGACGAGGTGACCTGGCCCAAGCCCCTGGCCGAGCTGTTGGAGGCCGCGTACGAGATGTATCGGCAGGGCCACCCGTGGGTCGCCGACCACCAGCTCTCCCCCAAGTCCGTGGTCCGGGACATGTACGAGCGGGCCATGACGTTCCCCGAGTACGTCCAGTTCTACGGGCTGTCCCGCTCCGAGGGGCTGGTCCTGCGGTACCTCGCCGACGCGTACAAGACGCTGCGGCAGACCGTGCCCGAGGACGCCAAGACCGAGGAGCTGGTCGACCTCATCGAGTGGCTGGGCGAGCTGGTCCGCCAGGTCGACTCCAGCCTGATCGACGAGTGGGAGCGGCTGCGCAACCCGTCCGACGTGGCCGAGGTGGCCGCCTCGCTGGACGACCGGCCGCCGGCGGTGACCCGCAACGCGCGGGCGTTCCGGGTGCTGGTGCGCAACGCGCTGTTCCGCCGGGTCGAGCTGGCCGCCCTGCGGCGCTGGGATCTGCTCGGCGAGCTGGACGCGGGCGACGGCTGGAACGCCGACGCGTGGGCCGACGCGCTGGAGCCGTACTTCGAGGCGTACGACGCGATCGGGGTGGGCCCGGACGCCCGCGGGCCGGCGCTGCTCATGATCGAGCAGGGTCGCGAGAAGTGGACCGTACGGCAGATCCTGGACGACCCGGACGGCGACCACGACTGGGGCATCAGCGCCGAGATCGACCTGGCCGCCTCGGACGAGGTGGGCGCGGCGGTCGTCCGGATCACCGACGTCGCCCCGTTGTAGCGCCCCGGTCCTCACCCGGACGCTGGTCCCGGTCCGGGTGAGGACCGGGCCGGCGTTCGGAAGGCCGGACCGTCGGGTCACCCTCGACCGGCTCGGCGCACCGGCGGGAGGAGCCGACCGGCCTCCAGGGCCGCCTCGGCACCGGTCCAGCGACTCCGGAACATCCGGTCGTGCGAGACCACCACCACCGCGCCCGGATACTCCGCCAACGCCTGCTCCAATTGCTCGACCAGCGCCGGCGGCAGGTGGTTGGTGGGCTCGTCGAGCAGGAGCACGTCGGCCTCGTCGGCCAGCAGACGGGCCAGCGCCAGGCGGCGGCGCTGCCCGACGGACAGCGCGCCGACCGGCGTGCCGAAGTCGTCCACCCGGAACAGGCCCAGCGACTCCAACCGCTCGGCCTGCTCCTGCCGGGTGCCGACGCGGCCGGACGCGAACGCCGAGAGCAGGTCGCGCGTCGGGGCGGTGACCGCGCACTCCTGCGGCAGGTATCCGAGACGGCCCCGACGCCGCACCGACCCCTCGTTTGGGGTCAGCACACCGGCCAGCACGTCGAGCAGGGTCGACTTGCCGGCCCCGTTCGGTCCGACGACCAGCACCCGCTCTCCCGCGCCGACGGTCAGCTCAGGCACCCGGAGCCGGCCGGTGACCCGCACGCGGTGCGCCGCGAGGACCGTTCCCTCCCGGATCGCGGCGTCCAGCGGCGCGTGCAGGCGCAGCGGCTCCGGCGGCCGGGGCACCGGCTCGGCGTGCAACCGGTCGAGCCGGTCGGCAGCGCTGCGCACCCGGGTGGAGATCGACGCCTGGACCCGTCGGCCGTCGCCGTTGTACTTGCACTTGTTGTGGTCCTTGATCGCCCGGCCGGGCGCCACCCGGTACGCCGTCGTCGTCCCCCACTCGGTCCAGTGCGCGATCTCGGCGGTCCACGCCGCGTGGGCCTGCTCCCACCGCTGCCGCGCCGCCCGTCTCTCGGCGAGGTAACCGGCGTATCCGTTGCCGTAGCGCACCACCGTGGCCCGGTCCCCGTCGACCTCCAGGATCGTGGTGGCCACCCCCCGCAGCAGCAGCCGGTCGTGGGTCACCACCACGAGCGTGCCCCGGTGCCGGCGCAGCCGGCACTCCAGCCAGACCAGCGCCGCCTCGTCGAGATGATTGGTGGGCTCGTCGAGCAGCAGCAGCTCCGGCTCCGCCGACAGCACCCCGGCCAGCGCGAGCCGCGCGCGCTGGCCACCGGAGAGCGTGCCGAGCACACGGTCCGGCGTCAGTTCGCCGATCCCGAGGGTGGACATCGCCGCCCGCACCCGCGCGTCGGCGCGGTATCCGTCCCGGAGTTCGAACGCGGTCAGCAGATCCCCGTACGCGGTGAGCAGCCCGTCCTCGCCGGCGCCCAGTGCCTGCTCCGCCTCGGTGATCCGGCGCTGGAGATCGCGCAGATCCGCGAGCGCCGCGTCGACCGCGTCCCCGACCGTGGCCGTGTCCGGCAGGTCGAGGACCTGGCCGAGATAGCCGATCCCGCCGTCGGCGGTGACGGCGACCTCGCCCTCGTCCGGCGCCTCCTGCCCGGCCAGCAGCCGCATGAGGGTGGACTTCCCGGCGCCGTTCTCACCGACCACTGCCGCCCGTTCGCCGTCGCGGACCGTGCCGGACACCGCGTTCAGCACCTGACCGTGGGCGTACGCCTTGCTCACCGCGCGCAGCGCGATCTGGGTGGACATGGGACCCCTTCCCGGTGGTCAGGACCGGACCCGGCCGTCGCGCAGGGCCAGTTCGGGGCCCGGCCAGCCACGGCGCAGCCAACGGTCGTGGGAGGCGACGACGACGCCGCCCGGCGCGCTGCACAGCGCGTCCTCCAACTCCTCCACCAGGCGCAGCGACAGGTGGTTCGTGGGTTCGTCGAGCAGCAGGACGTCCGGCGGCCGGGCCACCAGCATCGCCAGGGCGACCCGTCGGCGTTGGCCGGTGGACAGTTGCCCGACCGGCCGTTCCACGTCACGGTCGGCCAGCAGGCCGAGCCGCGCCAGTGGCACGGTGGCGTCCTCGCCGGCCGCCTCCGCGTAGTACGACCGGGCGGTCCGTCGCGGGTCGGGGAAGTCGACGTCCTGCGCGAGCAGCCCGACGCGCAGCCCCGCCGACCGGTCCGCGGTGCCGGCGTCCGGCTCCAGGTCGCCCGCCAGCACCCGGAGCAGCGTCGACTTGCCGGCCCCGTTGGGGCCCACGACCAGCAGACGTTCGCCGGTCGTGACGGTCAGGTCGTCGATCTCCAGCCGGCCGTCGACGCGTACCCCGCGTAGCGACACCCCGCCCTCGCGCGGCTCGGCCCCGGTCACCGGGGCGACGAAACTGAGCTGGACCGGGGGCCGCTCGGCCTGCTCGGCGGCGAGTTCGTCCAGGCGTTGCTGCGCGTCGCGCACCCGTCGGGAGATTTGTCTCTGGACCCGGCCGCCGTGCCGGTCGTACCCGACCTTGTTGTTGTCCTTGATGGGGCGGGCGTGGTTGACCTCGTGGGCGGTCGTGGCCAGGGCGAGCCGCAGCTGCCTGATCTCCTGCTGTTCGGCGGCGTACCGCTGCTCCCAACGCGCCCGTTCGGAGCGTTTGACCGTGAGGTAGTCGGAGTAGGTGCCGCCGTAGCGGGTGACGCCGTCCCGGCCCGGGTCGAGGTCGACGATGTCGGTGCACGTCTCGTCGAGGAACGCCCGGTCGTGCGAGGCCACCACGACGGCGCCCGGAAGGCCGGCCAGCCGCTGTTCGAGGAAGGTGACCGCCTCCTCGTCGAGGTGGTTCGTCGGCTCGTCCAACAGCACCGCCCGGGGCTGCCGGATCAGCAGCGCGGCCAGGCCGAGGCGGGTGCGCTGCCCACCCGAGAGCGAGCCGAGCGGACGGGCCGGGTCGACGGCCGAGAGCCGCAGCCCGTCGAGCACCAGCTCCGCGCGGTGGTCGGCATCCCACAGGCCGTGGTCCTCGGCCCAGGCCAGCAGGTCACCGTACTCGGTGAGGGCGGCCTCGTGCTCGGGCCGAGCGGCCAGGATCGCACCGATCTCGTCGAGCCGGTCGCGGACGCGGTGGAACGCCGCGAGCGCGTGGTCGACCACGGCGTGCAGCGGGGCGTCGGCCGGGAACGGAAGCTCCTGGCGGAGGAACTCGGTGTCGGCCGGGCGCCGCACCTCACCGCCGTCCGGCTCCTCCGTTCCGGAGAGCAGCCGCAGGAGGGTGGACTTGCCGACCCCGTTCTCACCGACCAGGCCCAGTCGCTGACCGGGGCCCGCGGAGAGCGATACGCCGTCGAGGACGACACGGTCGCCGTAGACCTTCGTCAGGTCGCGGGCGCGCAGAACAGGAACGTGGGACACGCGGACCCCCATCGTCGGATCGTCAGAGGATCGACTGCCCGCCGGGCTCAACGGCCGTCGGACGTGCGGGCTGGGTGCGCGTCAGGAGATCACCACGCCATGGTGGCACGAACCGGACGGACCGACAACGTGTTTGCCGGGCCGGCAGTCCGTCCGCGACCGCGCGTGCGCTCAGCCCGAGGCGTTCTGCGCCATCCGCACGAAGTCGTCTCCCAGCCCTGGGCGATGTCAGACCCGTCGATTAGAATGTATGTACTAATCGAGCTTCTGACCTGGGAGGATGCTCGTGACTGCGCCCACCTCCGCTGCCCCTGTCACCCCCTACGCCACCCTGCTCGGGTTCACCCGCTACGTGGACCGCACCGGCCCCACCAAGGCCACCTTCGTCGGCGGACTGCGCCGCCAGCGGACGAGCCGGCACGGGTTCAACCCGCACGGCCAGTTCGTCAAGGCGCTCAAGGCCGACGTCGCGTTCCACACCGGCGGCACCCACCTCGCCCAGGTCGCCGACCTGGTCAAGCCGCGCTGGCGTCCGCTCTACGAGGCGCTCACGCCTGGCGCGACCCGCTGGCTGCACTCGCTCGGCGAGCCGACCGGCGTCGACCTGGCCCAGACGCGCGACGCCCTGGCCATGCTGGGTGACCTGCCCGTCAAGATCAACCCCCAGTTCGGCGTGCGCTTCGCCGACGGCCGGGCCGAGGCGATCCGGCTGCACTTCGACGAGGCGCCGCCGAGCGAGGAGGCCACCCTGGCCACGCTGCACCTGATGGCCCGGCACATGGACGCGGTGCTGCCACACGCCGAGCCGGTGCTCGTCGACGTGCGTCGCGGCGAGGCGCACCGGATGCCCGCCGACGTCAAGCCCGACCAGATCGAGCAGTGGCTTGCCGGCGAGGCCGCCGCGTTCCGGGCCATCTGGTCCACCGCCGCCTGACCGACGGTCCCCGACGGGACGGCCACCCCACGGGGTGGCCGTCCCGTTGCTCCCCGTTCGGGGATATCCGGGGCATTCTCGAAGCCGGGTGGCGAAGCTCGGCTCATGACACTGCCCGATCGTCTGCCCCGGCGGCTGCCGGCTCCGCCGGTGCGCCACGCGCCCCGAGGTCCCGCGCGGGAGCTGCCGTCGCGACCGTCGGCCACGCGCGGCCGTCTGATCCTGCTCGGGCCGGCGTTCGTGGCCGCGGTCGCCTACGTCGACCCGGGCAACTTCGCCACCAACTCCACCGCCGGCGCCCGCTACGGCTACCTGCTGGTGTGGGTGGTCGTGGCGGCGAACCTGGCCGCCATGCTGGTGCAGACGCTCACCGCCAAGCTCGGCCTGGCCACCGGGCGCAGCCTGCCCGAGCTGTGCCGCGACCACCTGCCCCGGCCGCTCAACCGGGTCATGTGGGCCCAGGCGGAGCTGGTCGCCATGGCCACCGACCTGGCCGAGGTGATCGGCGGCGCGGTGGCCCTGCACCTGCTCTTCGGCATCCCGCTGCTGCCCGGCGGTCTGATCGTGGGTACGGCCGCGTTCGCGGTGCTGGCGCTGCGCGCCCGGGGCTTCCGGACGTTCGAGATCGCCATCGCGGTGCTGCTCGGCGTCATCGTGCTGGCCTTCGCGGTCAACCTGGTCACCGCCGGGCCGGACCTGTCCGCCACCGCCGGCGGGCTGCTGCCCCGGACGGCGGGCACCGACAGCATGCTGCTCGCCGCCGGCATCCTCGGCGCGACCGTGATGCCGCACGTGATCTACGTGCACTCGGCGTTGACCACGAACCGCATCCCCACCACCGGCGAGGCGGAACGGCGCGTGGTGGCGAAGGGCCTGCGGATCGACGTGCTGATCGCGCTCGGGATCGCCGGCGCGGTCAACCTGGCCATGCTGCTGGTCGCCGCCACCAGCTTCCACGGCAGCGGCGTCCCCGGCACCGACACGCTGGAGGGCGTGCACGCCGGGCTGGCCGGGACGCTCGGCACCCTGGCCGCGGTGGGCTTCGCCGTGGCCCTGCTCCTGTCCGGCCTCGCCTCCACGAGCGTCGGCACGTACGCCGGTGAAGTGATCATGCAGGGTTTCCTGCGCCGCCGGATCCCCCTCCTGGTGCGCCGGACGGTGACGCTGCTGCCCGCGCTGGCCGTGCTCGCGATCGGCGTCGACCCGACCCGGGCGCTGGTGCTGTCCCAGGTGGTGCTGAGCTTCGGCATCCCGTTCGCGCTGATCCCGGTGGTGGCGTTCACCCGTCGACGCGACCTGATGGGCGGCCTGGTCAACCGTCCGGCCACCACGGCGGCCGCGGTGGTGGTCACCGCGCTCGTGGTGGCGCTCAACGCGTTCCTGCTCTGGCAGCTGGCCGCCTGAACGACCGCGCCCGCCGGGGACGGGGTCCCGGGCGGGCGCGGTGGTGGCGCGAGACGGTCAGGCGGCCAGGTACTTCTCCAGGTCGTCCAGGATCTTGTTGGCGGCGCCGACGCCGATGCCGGTCATCCACACCTCGTCGGAGACCACGTGCGCCTTGCCCGCCTTCACCGCGGACAGGCCCTGCCAGAGGCTGCCGGTGGTGACCTTGGCCTGCTCGGCGGCGGCCTTCTCGCCGTACGCGGTCACGAACACCACGTCGCCGTCGACCTCGTTGACCCGCTCGGCGCTGACCAGGTCGAAGCGCCTGTCCTCCTTGCCCTCCAGCAGCTGGCGCTGCGGGCGGCCGAGACCGGTGTCGCCGACCACGATGCCGGAGAACGAGTCCGGGCCGTACACCCGGATGTTGCCCGGGATGAAGCGCACGATGGAGATCTTCCGCGACGGGGCGTCGCCGAGCTTCGCGCCGAAGTCCTTCGCCCGCTTCTCGTACGCGGCCAGCAGGTCCTTCGCCTGCTGCTCCCGGCCGAGCGCCTGGCCGTCGAGAAGGAAGTTCTCCTTCCAGGTGATGCCCACCTTCTCGGTGAACACGGTCGGCGCGATGGCGGACAGCTCGTCGTAGAACTTCTCCTGGCGGAACTTGCTGCCGAGGATGAGGTCCGGCTTGAGCGCGTTGATCGCCTCCAGGTCGGGCTCGGTGAGCACCCCGACCTCCTTGATGCCGGCGAGCTTGTCCGCGCCGAAGTAGGTGGGCCAGCTCTTCGCCTCACCGGCGGTGGCCGCGCCGACCGGGGTGACGCCCAGGGACAGCGCGGTGTCGATCTTGTCGGTGTCGAGCACCACCACGCGCTTGGGCTCGGCGGGCACCTTGGTGGTGCCCATGGCGTGGGTGATCTCCCGGGTCTGTCCGGAGCCGGTGCCGGCGACGGGGTCGCTCTCCCCGCAGGCGGTGAGGCCGACGCCGAGGGCGAGGGCAGCGGTGAGTGCGGCGGCGAGACGACGCATCAGGTTCCTTTCCGTGGTGCGGGTGCGGGCCGGCGCGCTCAGGCGTCGCCGACGGAGGCGCCGGCCGGGGCCGGCGTGCCGGCCGGAGCGGCCGAGGTCTGGGTGAGGGCCGGCACCACGAGCGGGGCGCCGGTGACCGGGCAGGGCACGACCACGCAGTCGAGCCCGAAGACGTCGCGGACCAGGTCGGCGGTGAGGATCTCGCGCGGCGGGCCGGCGGCCACCACCGCGCCGTCGCGCATGGCGACCAGGTGGTCGGCGTAGCGGGCGGCCTGGTTGAGGTCGTGCAGCACCGCCACCACGGTCCGGCCCCGCTCGGCGCGCAGCCGGTGCAGCAGGTCCAGCACCTCCACCTGGTGGGCCAGGTCGAGGAACGTGGTCGGCTCGTCCAGCAGCAGCGCGTCGGTGTCCTGGGCCAAAGTCATCGCGATCCAGACCCGCTGGCGCTGGCCACCGGAGAGCGTGTCCACCGGACGGTCCGCCAGCCCGGTCACGTCGGCCAGGCGCATCGCCTCGTCGACGGCCCGGCCGTCCTCGGTCGACCACTGCCGCCACCAGCGCTGGTACGGCTGCCGGCCGCGCCCGACCAGGTCGGCCACCGTGATCCCCTCGGGCACCAGCGGGCTCTGCGGCAGCACGCCGAGCCGCCGGGCCACGTCCCGGGTGGGCAGGTCGCGGATCGCCGCGCCGTCGAGCAGCACCGCGCCCCGGCGCGGCGTGAGCAGCCGGGCCATGGTGCGCAGCAGGGTCGACTTGCCGCAGGCGTTCGGCCCGACGATCACCGTGAACGCGTCGGCCGGCAGGTCGAGCTCCAGCCCGTCCAGCACGGTGCGGCCCTCGTAGCCGACGACCAGGTCGCGGGTGGACAGCAGCGCGGTCACGACCGCCTCCCTCGGGTGCGCAGCAACACGAAGATCAGGTAGGGACCGCCGATCGCCGCGGTGAGCACGCCGGCCGGCAGTTGGGTGGGCGCGAACAGTCGTCGTCCGGCCAGGTCGGCGAGGACCAGCAGCAACGCGCCCAGCAGGGCGGCGCACAGCAGCGGCGGGCGTTCCGCGCGGACCAGCCGGCGGGCCACCTGCGGGGCGACCAGCGCCACGAAGTCCACGGCGCCGACCTGCGCGGTGACGGCGGCGGCGGCCAGCACGCCGGTGCCGGCCAGCCCGATCCGGCGGGCCACCGGGCGCAGCCCGAGGCCCCGCGCGGTGTCGTCGTCAAGCGCCGAGGAACGCAGCGCCCAGCCGGCCCACAGCAGCACCGGCAGCAGCACGAGGAGAGTGCCGGCGATCCAGCCGGCCTCGGTCCAGCCCTTGCCGGCCAGAGTGCCGATCAGCCAGAGCTGGGCGCGCAGGCCGTCGATCGGGTCGGCGGTGAGCATCACCACCTCGGTGAGCGCCCGGAACGCGAACGCCACCGTCACGCCGGCCTCAGTGCGCCAGCAGGTGCAGCAGCGCCAGCGCCGCCGCGGCGAACGCGAAGAACAGCGGCACCATGGTCACCTTGCCGTCGTCCTTGGCCCGCAGGTGGTAGGCCACGGCGGCGATCAGCAGCGCGGTGACCGCGAGCGCGGCGACCAGGCCGAGCGGCCAGAAGGCCAGGCCCAGCAGCAGTCCGGCGACGCCGGCCAGCTCCAGCACGCCGATGAGCCGGGTCAGCCCGGCGGAGACGCCGAGATGCGACATCCGCTGGCGCATCTGGGCGTTGCCGGTGAGCTTCTGCACGGCCAGCGGCACCAGGATGATGGCGAGCAGCACGGTGAGAACGATGATCGCGACGGTCACGGGGATCCTCGGGGGTCGGGTCGCCACGACGGACGACCGGAACGGGTGCGGTGCGGTGGGGCGGCCGGTCAGGGCACTGTGGAAACGAGCGCGCGGGCCGCCAGCCGGTAGCCGAGCGCGCCCAGACCCACGATCACCCCCGCGGCCAGCGGGGCGAGCACCGAGTCGTGCCGGAAGCTCTCCCGGGCCCACACGTTGGACAGGTGGACCTCCAGCCACGGGCGGGGATAGTTGGCCAACGCGTCGCGCAGGCTCCAACCGGCGATCATCAACGCGCCCGGGTTCACGATCGCGCCCACCGTCTCATAACTGTCCTGGATGGTACGGATCATCTCGCCCTCGCAGTCGTGCTGTCTCGCCACGACCCGCCAGCCCCGTCCGGCCACCTCCTCGCCGACCGCCCGCTCGATGTCCGCAAGCGTGTCGGTGCCGTAGATCTCCGGCTCACGCCGGCCGAGGATGCCCAGGTTCGGGCCGTTGAGCAGGAGCACCTCGGACACGTGGCACCTCACCGGGAGCGGACGACGACAGGTCCTCGGAGTATCGGCCCGACGCGCCGACCGGCCCCCGCCGGCAGGGGGCGGTTAGGGGCGGCTAGGGGCCGTTAGGGGAGGTCAGCGGCCTGCCGGCTCGGTTAGCGTCCCAGCCGGGCCGTTCCTATCTGGAGCAGGGAGTGGGACATCATGAGTGATCTGCCGGCGCCGGAGTTCCCCGCCTGGCCACAGTTCGGCGACGAGGAACGGACCGGCCTCGTCCGGGCCCTGGAACAGGGTCAGTGGTGGCGCGTCGGGGGCGACGAGGTCGACACGTTCGAGGCCGAGTTCGCCGCGTACCACGGCGCGCCGTACGCGCTGGCCGTCACCAACGGCACCCACGCGCTGGAGGTGGCGCTGGAGGTGCTCGGCGTCGGCCCCGGCACCGAGGTGATCGTCCCGGCCTTCACGTTCATCTCCTCCTCGCTGGCCGCGCAGCGCCTCGGCGCGGTGGCCGTGCCCGTCGACGTCGACCCGGACACCTACTGCGTCGACCCGGACGCGGTCGCCGCTGCCATCACGCCGCGCACCCGGGTGGTGATGCCGGTGCACATGGCCGGGCAGTTCGCCGACATGGACGCGCTCGACAAGATCGCCGCCGACGCCGGGGTCGCGCTGCTCCAGGACGCCGCGCACGCCCACGGCGCGCGGTGGCAGGGCAAGCGGGTCGGCGAACTCGGCTCCGTCGCCGCGTTCAGTTTCCAGAACGGCAAGCTGATGACCGCCGGCGAGGGCGGCGCGGTGCTCTTCCCCGACGAGGAGAGCTACGAGAAGGCGTTCCTCGTGCACAGCTGCGGCCGGCCCCGCACCGACCGCGACTACCTGCACCGCACCACCGGCTCGAACTACCGGATGAACGAGTTCAGCGCCGCCGTGCTGCGCGCCCAACTGTCCCGGCTGGACGGTCAGATCGCGCTGCGCGAGCAGCGCTGGCCGCTGCTGGCGAGCCTGCTCGCCGAGATCCCCGGCGTGGTGCCGCAGGGCCGCGACGAGCGCGGTGACCGCAACCCGCACTACATGGCGATGTTCCGCGTGCCCGGGATCACCATGGAACGCCGTCGGGCCGTGGTCGACGCGCTGATCGCCCGGGGCATCCCGGCGTTCGTGGCGTTCCGCGCGATCTACCGCTGCGACGGGTTCTGGCTGGCCGGCGCGCCGGACGAGACCGTCGAGCAGATCGCCGCGCGCTGCCCGAACACCGAGCAGATCCACGCCGACTGCATCTGGCTGCACCACCGCACGCTGCTCGGCACCGAGGAGCAGATGCACCTGATCGCCGCCGTGCTCGCCGACGTGCTGGCCGGATGACCGGGCCGCAGCCGGCCGCCGCGCCGGGGCGTACCGTCCGGGTCGCGGTGGCCGGCCTCGGCTGGGCCGGACGGCAGATCTGGCTGCCCCGGCTGGCCGCGCACCCCCGGTTCACGGTCACCGCCGTG
>NZ_CADEAU010000109.1 GCF_902825405.1 Micromonospora maritima
CAGCCGACGCGCCACCCGGGCGGTGGCCGCCAGCAGCTCCGGCCCGGCCCGGTAGGAGGTGGTCAGCGTGACCTGGGCCGCCGGCGCGCCGGAGGCGGTCCGGAAGCGGTGCGGGAACGTGGTGACCCCGGCCGGGTCCGCGCCCCGGAAGGCGTACGTGGACGAGTCGGGGTCGGCGAAGGCGACCAGGGACGCGCCGCCGCCGGCCACCACGGCCAGCAGGTCGAGCTGGGCCGGGTCGGTGTCGGCCAGCTCGTCCACGTAGACGTGGGCCAGCCGGCGGCGCTCGGCGGCGAGCAGCTCCGGGTCGTCGAGCAGCATCCCGGTCGCCGCCCGCACCAGCTCCGCCGGGTCGTACGCGACCGAGCCCCGGTTGCTCACGTCGCGCAGCGCGAGGACGGCGACGTACTCCCGGAGGAAGCGCGCGGCGGCCGGCCAGTCGGCGCGGCCCAGCCTCTCACCCAGCCGGGCCAGCTCGACCGGGCCGACGCCGCGCTCGGCGGCCCGCATCAGCAGGTCGCGCAGCTGCTGGGCGAACGCCCGGGTACGCAGCGCGGGGCGCAGGTCCTCCGGCCAGCCGACCGGGTCGTCCTCCGGCTCCTCGCCGACCACGTCGAGCAGCTCCCGGATGATCAGATCCTGCTCCGGGCCGGTGAGCAGCCGGGGTGAGGGTTCGCCGCGCTCGGCGGCGGCCCGGCGGAGCAGCCCGAAGGCGTAGGCCGGAAAGGTGCGGACCAGCGGCTCGCGGAGCACGCGGTGGCCGTCGCCGGCGACCCGCGCCTCGATCCGCCGGCGCAGCTCGGTGGCGGCGCGCCGGCCGAAGGTGAGCACCAGGACGCGCTCCGGGTCGACGCCCTCGGCCACCCGCGCGGCCACCGCCTCGACCAGGGTGGCGGTCTTCCCGGTGCCGGGACCGCCCACGACCAGCATCGGCCCGTCGGTGTGCGCGACGACCTCCGCCTGCACCGGATCCACCCGCCGGCGACCGCCTCCGACCGAACCCGCCCCGGTCCCGGTCTCGGCCCCGGTCGTCCCGGCCCCGGGGTGCGCGGCATCGCCCGTCGACCCCCCGGATCGCGGCTCCGTCGCGGCCGGCCCGTCGGACCGGCTCTCCCCCTGCCCCGCCCCGGCGTCGTGGGTGACCCCCGCCCCCGCGTCGCCGGGCCGGCGCACCAACCGGTACGCCTGCATCACCGGACATCCCACCACGCCGGTACGACACCCGGAAACCGACGCCGCCCCGCGCGCCGCAGCTCACCCGGGGGCGGTTCGCCGGACGCGCCCATGGCGTCACAGCCGCACCCGTCCGACGCGGTGGTGATCCGGTCGAGCGTCCGGCTCGGTGTGCCCCGGTCGCCCGGGTGAGGGCGAGGCACGGGTCCAGGACGGCGTGCGGTGGGGCGGGGGCGGTCAGGCGAGGCGGGCGTCGATCAGGTCCAGGGCGGCGGGGACGCTGTCGGCGACCATCAGCAGGTCCATGCCGGCCGGCTTGAGGAAGTGGCGGTCGGCAAGTGAGGCGAGCCAGTCGAGCAGCGGCCGGTAGAACCCGTCGGCGTCGACCAGCACCATCGGCTTGGCGTGCAGGGCGAGGGTGGCGGTGGTCCAGACCTCGAACAGCTCGTCGAGCGTGCCGAGGCCACCGGGCAGCGTGACGAACGCGTCCGACTTGTCGACCATCAGCGTCTTGCGGCTGGCCATCCCGTCGGTGACCAGCAGCTCGTCGGCGGCCAGGTCGGCGACCTCCAGGTCGACCAGGGACTGCGGGATGACGCCGACCGTGCGACCGCCGGCGGCGCGCGCGCCGTCGGCCACGGCGCCCATCATGCCGACGCAGCCACCGCCGCTGACCAGCGTGTGGCCCCGCCGGGCCAGCTCCGCGCCGGTCTCGGTGGCCAGCGCCAGCCAGCGGTCGTCGAGGGTACGGGAGGACGCGCAGAACACGCAGACGTTTGCCATGTCAGGGCTTCCCCGCCGGCCCCTCGGGGGCGGCGTCGGCGGCGGCCCGCTGGTCGGCGGCGACCCGGGCGACCGCCTCCTCACGGACCGCCTCCTGCTCGGCCGAGAGCACCGCCTCGGCCTCGACGATGTGCCGGACCGCCTCGTTGACGTCGTCGGTGACGCAGATCAGGTCGAGGTCGTTCGGTCCGATCTTGCCCTCGGCGGCCATGCTGTCGCGCAACCAGTCGAGCAGGCCGCGCCAGTAGTCGACTCCCATCAGCACGACCGGGAAGCGGGTCACCTTGCCGGTCTGCACCAGGGTCAGCGCCTCGAAGAGCTCGTCCATGGTGCCGAAGCCACCGGGCAGCACCACGAACGCCTGGGCGTACTTGACGAACATGGTCTTGCGGGCGAAGAAGTAGCGGAAGTCGATGGCCAGGTCGACCCAGTCGTTGAGGCCCTGCTCGAACGGCAGCTCGATGCCGAGTCCGACGGAGAGCCCGCCCGCCTCGCCGGCGCCCCGGTTGGCGGCCTCCATCACGCCCGGACCGCCTCCGGTGATCACCGCGTAGCCGGCCCGGGCCAGCGCGCCGCCCAGTTCCTCGGCCATCCGGCACTCCGGGCTGTCCGGCTTGCTGCGCGCCGACCCGAAGACGCTGACCGCGGGCGGCAGGTCGGCGAGGGTGTCGAACCCCTCGACGAACTCGGACAGGATCCGCAGCGCGCGCCAGGCGTCCTTGGTCTTCCAGTCGCTGCGCCCCCGGGAGTCGAGCAGCCGCTGATCCGCGGTGCTGGTCGGGATCGCCCGGTTGCGCAGCGTGACCGCTCCCCGGTGCCGCTCCCCTCGCGCCCCCCGCTCGGTCGGCCGCCCGCTGCTCTCACTCATGGGGTCACCGTAGTGGAGCACCGGGGACAGGGCATGCAGGCCGGCGAGCCGGAGAAATTCTTTGCGATCAAGGGCAACTAATTCGGTCGCCCGTACGTCTTACTATTCACATACCCGGTATGCCCGGGCGACGCGCCTTCGGGGGAGGAGCCAGCGTTGATCAGCAACAGCGAGATGATCAGGATCCGCCGGCAGATGCAGCGGCGGATCCGGGACGTGGTGGCCGAGCGCCGCCGCACCCGGATGATGGAGGCCCACCGCTCCGATCTCGCCGGCGAGTCCGGCGAGGCGGACGTGCCGCTGACCACGACCGTCTGACGGTCCCGGGGGCCCACGCCGACGCGTGCGCCCCCGGACCGGTATGTCAGGCCGGGGCGAGCCAGCGGTGCAGGGTGGCCGCGCCGTCCCGGATCTTGGTCAGCTCGACGTGCTCGTCCTTGTGGTGGGCCAGGTTCGGGTCGCCGGGGCCGAAGTTCAGCGCCGGGATGCCCATGGCCGCGAAGCGGGCGACGTCCGTCCAGCCCAGCTTGCCGATCGGGGCGGCGCCGACCGCCGCCAGGAACTCCTGCGCCGCCGGGCTCTCCAGCCCGGGCGCCGCGCCGGCCGCCGCGTCGGTGACCGCCAGGTCGAAGCCGACGAAGACCTCGCGCAGGTGCGCCTCGGCCGCCGCCGGGTCACGGTCCGGCGCGTACCGGTAGTTGATCTCGATCTCGCAGTGGTCGGGGATGACGTTGCCGGCCACGCCGCCGGTGATCCGCACCGCGTTGAGGCCCTCGCGGTAGTCGCAGCCCTCGATGGTCACCCGACGCCCCTCGTACGCGGTGAGCCGGCGCAGCACCTCTCCGGCGCCGTGGATGGCGTTCACCCCGTGCCAGGACCGCGCCGCGTGGGCCCGCTCGCCGTGCGTGGTGACGATCGCCCGCATCGTGCCCTGGCAGCCCGCCTCGACGATGCCGTACGTGGGCTCCAGCAGCACCGCGAAGTCGGCCTGCAACCACTCGGGGTGGGTCTGCCCGACCAGGGTGAGGCCGTTGTAGCGCGACTCGATCTCCTCGGCCTCGTAGAAGAAGTAGGTGACGTCGTAGCGCGGGTCGGGCAGCGTCACCGCCAGGTGCAGCGCGAACGCCACCCCGGACTTCATGTCGGAGGTGCCGCAGCCGTACATCAGGTCTCCGCGCATGCTCGACGGGAAGTTGCCGTTGAGCGGGACGGTGTCCAGGTGGCCGGCGAGCACCACGCGCTGGGCCCGGCCCAGGTCGGTGCGGGCCATCACGGTGTTCGAGTGCCGGTAGGTGGTCAGGTGCGGTACGCCCCGCAGCACCTCCTCGACGCAGTCGGCGATCGCCTTCTCGTTGAGGGAGACCGACTCGATGTCGACCAGGGCACGGGTGAGCGCCACCGGATCGGCCAGGACCTCGGGGGTCAACGGGTTCTGCATGTCTCGCACGGTACCGTCATCTTCGGTGGGCGCGAGGCGCACGTTCCGCGCCCGCGGCCGCGAGCAGCGGCGCACGCCGCCGCCGAGACGAGAGGGTGACATCGTGACGTCCGCACCATCCGCGTGGGGCATCGGCCTGGCCACCGTGACCGCCGACGACCAGGTGCTCGACACCTGGTACCCGACCGGCAAGCTGGGTCTCGGCGAGCTTCCGCTGGTGCCCGGGGAGGACCAGGCCGACGTGCTCGACCTGCCTCCGGGCGCGATCGGCGAGCGGGCGCTCCCCGGGCTGCGCACGGTCGAGGTGACCACGGTGATCGGCTCACTGGACGACCCGATCAAGGACGCCGCCGACGCGTACCTGCGGTTGCACCTGCTCTCCCACCGCCTGGTGCGGCCCAACGAGCTGAACCTCGACGGCATCTTCGGCAAGCTGGCGAACGTGGCCTGGACCTCGGCCGGGCCGTGCCCGCCGGAGCGGGTGGACGAGCTGCGCGTCATCGAGCGGGCCGCCGGCCGCCACCTGGCCGTGTACGGGGTGGACAAGTTCCCCCGGATGACCGACTACGTGGTGCCCGCCGGGGTGCGGATCGCCGACGCGGACCGGGTCCGGCTGGGCGCGTACCTGTCCTCCGGCACCACCGTCATGCACGAGGGCTTCTGCAACTTCAACGCGGGCACGCTCGGCACCTCGATGGTCGAGGGCCGGATCGTGCAGGGCGTGGTGGTCGGTGACGGCTCCGACGTCGGCGCGGGCGCCTCGATCATGGGCACGCTCTCCGGCGGTGGCACCGACAAGGTGCGCATCGGCGAGCGCAGCCTGGTCGGCGCGAACGCGGGCATCGGCATCTCGCTCGGTGACGACTGCGTGGTGGAGGCGGGCTGTTACGTGACCGCCGGTTCCAAGGTCACGCTGCCGGACGGGCGGGTGGTCAAGGCCCGCGAGCTGTCCGGCGTGGACGGGCTGCTGTTCTGGCGCAACTCGGTGACCGGCGCGCTGGAGGCGAAGCCGCGTACCGGCCGGGGCATCGAACTGAACGCCGCGCTGCACGCCAACGACTGAGGATCGGAGTCCGGGTCCGCGGCGCGATCACCGCGGACCCGGACGGTCCGGCTCACCGCAGGCGGTACGCCTGGATGATCCGCTGGGTCACCGTGTTGCCGGCGTCGTCGCGGGCCGAGGCCCGCAGCGACACGTAGCCCGGCCCGGCCGGGTGCCGGACGGTGGCCGTCCAGCCGCCGCCCCGCTTCTTCAGGGCCGTCTTCTGCCAGGTCTTCCCACCGTCGTAGGAGACGTCGACGGTGAGCGCCGCGACCCGGCCCGACGGCGCGCCCGGTTGGCGCTGCACCGCCACCGGGACGGTGAACGTCCGGCCGGCCGGCGCGGTGCCGTCGACCGCGAGCGGCGGGGTGAACCGGACCGCCATGGCCGGCAGCCGCGCCGGCACCTCGCCCGGCACCCGCTTCGAGCGGAACGTCCAGCTCGCCGACACCTCGGTGCTCAGGTCCGTGAAGGACCGCGTCGCGCTGGTCTCCACCCGGTAGTTCGCCGCGCCGGGCGGCACCTCGAAGTCGCCGTACCCGGGGTAGGGCGACTCGCCGACCAGCTTGCCGTTGCGGTAGAGCGCGGTCCGCTCGGTGTCGTTCAGCGATCCGCCGCCGTGCCCGGCCGCGTCGCTGTGCACCGGCAGCGAGACCATGATGGTGTCACCGGTGCGGGTGATGCCCTGCTCGGGCCAGCGCGGCTGCGGGAAGGACGGGCCGTAGGGCGCCTCGTTCCAGTCCTCCCGGTGGTCGCGGCCGGCCCGGTAACGCGTCGGCCCGGACTCCAGCACCGCCTGCGTCTCGAGCCAGCCGTCCGCGTCCCGCCGGCCGAGGTCCAGCTCGAAGTTCCAGCGCGTGCGGACGGTGCTGAGGTGCTCGACCCGCTTGCCCGGCACCTGGACGGGCACGACGATCGCCGAGCCGCCCATGTTGTAGTCGGGCTCCGGGTAGACGATCCGTTCGTTCTCCAGACCCGCGTACCCGTCGGCGAACCGGCTGGTGACGTGGGCCAGGTCGGCCGCCCGGTAGTGCCGGGTGAACCCGGTCGGGAACCGTCCGGGGAACAGGTCGCTCAACCCGTAGAAGTACGGGCTGCGTTC
The DNA here is from genome assembly GCF_902825405.1 of Micromonospora maritima. GTDB lineage: Bacteria > Actinomycetota > Actinomycetes > Mycobacteriales > Micromonosporaceae > Micromonospora > Micromonospora maritima. The sequence goes on from NZ_CADEAU010000109.1 coordinate 6,407, forward strand.
CGGCGCGGTCGGTTCGAGCCACTGGCTGGTCAGCGAGCCGACGAAGACCTTGTCGGACACCGACCGGCCGAGCTGCGCCGAGTAGAGGCCGTCGAAGCGGTCGGTCCAGAGCCCGAAGCTGGCGTAGTAGTCGCCGAACCCCCACGCGGCGGTGAAGTCGATCAGCAGCGGGGCCGCGCCGCGTTGCGGCACGGTGGTGCGGACCGGTTTCGCCCGCCGGGCGTCGAGGACGACCCGCTGGTCGCCGCGCACCACCAGTTCCGGCTGCGCCAGCACGGAGACCTCCGACCAGCCCTGGTCGCCGTCGGTGAAGAGCAGGCTCTGCACCCCGTAGCGGCCCTTGGGCACCCGGACCTCGGCCTCGCCGTCGGCGTCGTACACGTCCCGGTAGCTGCCGTCGTCGAGACCGAGCAGGCTGGTGTAGTAGTCGCCGGTCAGGGCGCCACCGCGGTTGCGGTGCGTGAGGGTCAGGTCGTAGCTCTCCACCTCGCGGTCCACCGCGAGCGGCGTCACCGCGACGGTGTCGCCGGACCGGGCGGTCAGCCGGCCGGTCCAGTAGCCGTCGGCGCCGCCGAGGCGGGTGTCCACGACGACGGTGACCTGCCCGGTGCCGCCCGCCGGGACGGTGAGCCGGGAGGCGCTGAGGGTGATCATCCCGGCCGGCGCGGACCGGCCCGCGGGACCGGTGAACGTGGTGGCCAGGTCGAGGGTCAGCGCCGCCGGCCCGTCGTTGCGGTAGGTGACCGTCCGGCTGATCGGCTGGTCGTCGGTGTGCGGCCAGGCCGCGACGCCGAACGAGACCGAGGCCGGTTCGCTGGTCACCCGCTCGGTGATCGCGTGGGCCACGTCGACCCGGCCGGCGCCCTGCTGGTACGCGGTCTGGTCGGGGTGCGGCCGCGCCGAGGCCATCAGCGTCGCCTTGTACCGGCCCGCCGTCCAGCCGGGGTGCTGCTGGGCGATCAGGGCCACCGCGCCGGCCACGTGCGGGGTCGCCATCGAGGTGCCGGAGAGGGAGACGTACCGGTCCCCCACCGGGTCGCCGATCTGCCCGTTGGCGGCCCGGGCGGCGACGATCTCCACGCCGGGCGCGGTGATGTCCGGCTTGATCGCCCCGTCGCCGACCCGGGGGCCGCGGCTGGAGAAGTCGGCAAGTTCGTCGTCGCGGTCCACCGCGCCGACCGCCAGCGCGGCGTCGGCGCTGGCCGGCGAGCCGACCGAGCCGTCGACGCCGTCGTTGCCGGCGGCGGTGACGAAGAGCGTGCCGGTCTGCGCGGTGAGCGTCTCGACGGCCTGCTCCAGCGGGTCGACCTCCGGGCTGTCGGGGCCGCTCAGGCTCATGTTGACCACGGTGGCGTGCTGCTCGGCCGCGGCCCACTGCATGCCGGCCAGGATCGCCGACTCGGTGCAGCCGAAGACCTCGCAGACCTTGCCGGAGAGCAGCGTGGCGTCCGGGGCCACACCCCGGTACCTCCCGCCGGAGGCGGCCCCGCTGCCGGCGATGGTCGAGGCGACGTGGGTGCCGTGACCGACGATGTCGTCGGGGTTGGCCTCCTCGCTGAAGTTGCGCGCCTCGGCGACCTTGCCGGCCAGGTCCGGGTGGGTGAGGTCGACGCCGGTGTCGAGCACGGCGACCTTGACGCCCTCGCCGGTCCATCCGGCGGCCCAGGCGGCCGGCGCGCCGATCTGCGGCACGCTGTGGTCGAGCGTCACCCGCCGTCGGCCGTCCAGCCAGATCCGGTCGACACCCCCCGCCGCGTCGAGCCGGGCACCGGACCGGCCGGCGCCGACCGCGTCCCAGAGCGCGCGGGCGTCGCGCTTGGTCGCGACGACCGCCGCGCCGCCGATCGCCGGCAGGTCCCGGGTCACCCGGGTGCCGGCGAGCGGCGTCGTCGCCCGTCGGGCCACCCCCGGCCGGTACGACACCAGCAGCGGCACGGTGTCGCGGCGGGCGTCGTCGTAGCCGGCCTCGATCAGGCCGGTGACGTCGAACAGGCGCTTGTCGAGCCGACCGGACCGGACCAGCGGCAGCGCGTCCTGGGGCAGCACGGTGAGGCGGTCGCGGTCGCGTCCGACCAGGAACTGGAGACCGGTACGGCCGGCGCCGGGGCGCACCGCCGCGCGGCCGCCGGCGGCGACGGTGACCTGGTCGCCGGTGATCAGGGTGACGGTGACCGGGCGGTCGGGCGCCCGGGTCGGGGCGGGCGCGCCGGTCGGGGCCGCCGGCGGGGCGGCCGGTGCGGGTACGGGCAGGCCGATCGTCAGCCCCAGGGCGAGGCCGAGCGCGGCCAGTTTTCTGCGGTTCCGGAGCAACCTTCCTCCTCCGTCAGACGTTTCATCGATGAGAGACACATCGACGCGGGTTATCAGAATTGCATACCGGGTATGCAACGAGAAGTCGGCAATCCGACCGAACCGGTACCGCAGCAGCTCGCCGAGCGGGCATGATCCACCGATGACCGCCATGAGGGACCGGATGCTCGCCGGCGAGCCGTACATCGCCGACGACCCGGCGATCATCGCCGACCTGGACCGCGCCGCACGCCTGTCCGAACGCTTCAACCGCAGCTCCGCCGAGGACCCGGAGGGACGCCTCGCCGCCCTGCGCGACCTGCTCGGCACGCTGGGCGAGGACACCTGGGTGCGCCCGCCGTTCCACTGCGACTACGGCTTCCAGACCCACATCGGACCGCGCAGCTTCGTCAACTTCAACGCGGTCTTCCTCGACGTCGCCCGGATCACCATCGGTGCCGACGTCCAGATCGGACCGAACGTGCAGCTGCTCACCGCCACCCACGCGGTGGAGCCGGAGGCCCGGCGGGCCAAGTGGGAAGCCGCCAAGCCCATCACCATCGGTGACAACGTCTGGCTCGGCGGCGGGGTGATCGTGCTGGCCGGGGTGACCATCGGCGAGAACACGGTGGTGGGCGCCGGGGCGGTGGTCACCCGGGACCTCCCGGCGAATGTGGTGGCGGTCGGTAACCCTGCCCGTCCGATCAGGACCCTCGGCGAGCCGGTCTGACCTGCAAAAACAAGCGCTTCTGCGGATGCGGATTCCGGACCGAGCATGCACCCTGGGTAGTGAGGGGTTCACTCCGGGGAGGCGCGATGGAACGGGTGCTGGAGCTGCGGGTGCACGGGGTGTCCAACACCCCGCCCGATCAGCTGCTCGGCCTCCACGGCACGCCAGGCGGTGACGGTCCGCAACCGGCACAGGTCGCCGGCGGGCCGGTGACAGGCTTCTACCGGTCGAGCGCGGCCCAGCGGGACGACCCGGTCACGGTCGAGGCGTACAGCTGGGGGCGGCTGACCTCCGGCGCACGGACCCGGCGCGACGTCGAGCGTGCCCTGTGGACGCTCCTGCTGCCCTTCGCGCTGGCCAACGTCGCCCTGCACGCCCGCGCCGGCATCCCGCCGGACCCGGACCAGGAGCGCTGGGCCAGCCGGTCCGGCATCACCGCCTGGCTCATCCGGCTGTTCTGCCTGAGCCTGACCTGCACCCTGGTGATCGCGGTGACCGGGGTCGGCGTCGACCTCATCGGCTGGCAGTGCGTCGGACGGGACTGCCTCGGCCAGCTTCCCGGGCCGTGGGAGTTCCTCGGCAACTCCTGGTGGCGTCAGGGCACCCGGGCGCTCGCCCTCGGCCTGCTGCTCCCGCTGCTCGTGGTCGGCGCGATCGGCCTGGTCGCCTGGCGCACCTACCAGTACGAGGCGCAGATGCCGGCGGAGCCCCGCGCCCATCCCGGCGTGCCGGAGGACGGCCGGCCGGCCGAGCGACCGGACCCGCCGGAACTCCCGGAGAACCCCTTGCAGGACCCGACGTTCTGGAACGGGGAGGGTCAGCTGCGCCGGGCCGCGGTGCTGCACCTCTGCACCGGGGCGGTGGTGGCCGCCGCCGTGCCGGTGGCCGCCGCCATGATCATGGATCCGCCTCGCGGCACGCGGGCCGCGATCGCCTGGTCGACGGTGACGCTGTTCGCCGCCGTGGTGGCGATCGCCGTGGTCGCGGTGGGTCGCCCCTGGCTCAGCCGGCGCCAGGGCGCGACCCCGCTCGGCCCGTGGAGCGCGGTGGTGGCCGGGCTCACCCTGCTGAGTCTGGTCGGCACGTTCGCCCTGCTGCTGCTCCCGGACGGTCCGGCCGGTCATCCGCTGTCGACCTACCGGCCGCCGATCGGCTGCGTCGCGCAACCCCACCTGACCGGATGCCGCACCGACCGGTCGTTGCCCGGCTACGACACCGCTGTCGCCTGGCTCGTCACCTACCAGGTGCTGTTGCTGGTGGCCATCGCCGCGGCGAACCGCTCCGGCCGGCGGGCGTTGCTCGGACCGGTGCTCGGCGCGGTACTACTGCCGCTCGGAACGACCTGGATCGAGCGCGGCCTGCCGGGTCTTCCCCCCGCGCCAACCGGAGTGAACACCTGGATGCTCGTCGGCCCGGTGGTCGCGCTGGCCGTCGCCGGCCTGCTGCTGCCCCGCCTCCGGCCCGCCGTGCCCGCACAGCCGCTCGGGGCGTACACCGATCTCGCGTGGCGCGGATGCGCGCCGGCGGTCATCGCGGGCTTCGGCTGGATGATGGCCGTGGCGTACTGCGCCGGGTTGCTCTACTGGGTCAGCGACCGGCTCGACGGACGAGCCGAGCCGAGCGGGCCGAGCCGGGTGGTGCCCCCACTCGCCGTGTTCTGGGCCGGGCTGGCCTGCGTGATCGGCCTGCTCGCGCTGCTCGCGCTGCTGGTGCGGGTCGCGGTCCTGCTGCACCGCCTGCGCCGCGCCGAGTACACCCGGCTGACCGCCGCCGGCGGCCTCTCCGCCCACGACCTGCGCCGGTGCCGTGACGTCAGCACCTACCGGGCACTGCACCGGCTCGTCGGCGAGCACGCCGTCCGGCTGGTCGGCTGCTACGCCACCGTCTCCGCGGCGCTTGTCACCCTCTGCTGCGCCGCGGCACTCTCCGGCCACCGACCCAGCCCGCTCTCCCCGGCCGGTTGGCAGGCCGCCGTCCACTGGGCCGCCGAGCGGGGCGACGCGTTGCTCGGCTGGCTGCCGGTGATGACGAGCGCGCTCGGGCTGCTGATCTACCGCACCGACTCGGTCCGCCGGTCGGTGGGCGTGATCTGGGACGTCTGCACGTTCTGGCCCCGGGCGGCGCACCCGCTCGCCCCGCCCAGCTACGCCGAGCGCGCCGTGCCGGAACTCCAGACCCGGGTGGCCGGGCTGCTGGCGCTGCCACCACACCATCCCGACCGGATGGACGGCGTGATCCTCTCCGGGCACAGCCAGGGCACCGTCATCTGCGCCGCGGTGCTGCTCCAACTGCCCCGCCGGTGGCGACGACGGACCTGGTTCTTCTCCTACGGCTGCCAGCTCACCCGGCTCTACGGCCGGGTCTTCCCGGCCTACTTCGGGCCCGAGCGCCTGCGCACCCTGGCCCGGGCGCTCACCTGGCCCGGCGGGCACGTCGCCTGGACGAACTTCTGGCGGAACACCGACCCGCTCGGCTGGCCGGTCAACGCCGGGCAGCGGGACGTGCCGGTGGTCGACCCGGAGGCGCTGCACCCCTCCGGCGGCGAGGTGGCCGACCCGCCGATACGCAGCCACAGCGGCTACCCGGAGGCGGTGGAGTTCGCCCGGGAACGGGCCGCGGTGGTCCGGCTGCTGCGCCGGACCGTGCCGTCACCCCGGCAACGGAGCGGCTAGCCGGACCACCAGGTCGGCCTGCGCCGCGGTGCCGGCCACCAGCCGGGCGTTCTCCTCGTCGCTGCCGAGCGCCCAGGCACGTGCCTGTTCCGGCGACTTCCCGTACGCCTCGTGCCGGGCGGTGAGCCGGCGCAACCGCAGCTCGGCGTCCAGGTCGAGGAACCACGCCTGGTGCAGCAGCGAGCGCACCTCCTCCCACGGGTCGTCCCGCATCAGCAGGTAGTTGCCCTCGGTGACCACCAGGCGCACCTCGGGCGGCACCTCGATCGCCCCGGCGACCGGTTCCTCCAGGTCACGGCGGAACTCCGGCGCCCACACCGACGTCGGCTCCAGCCGCCGCAGCCGGCGCAGCATGGTGACGAACCCGTTGACGTCGAAGGTGTCCGGCGCGCCCTTGCGGCTCGTGCGGCCGAGCCGGGCCAGCGCCGACCCGGCCAGGTGGAATCCGTCCATCGGCACCAGTCGGGCGGTCGGGCCGACCTCGGCCACGATCCACTCCGCCAGCGTGGACTTGCCCGCCCCGGGCGCGCCGGCGATGCCGAGCAGCTGCCGGGGGCCGTCCTCGGCGAGCGCCCGGGCACGGGCGACCAGCTCGCGGAGCGGGAGCACCTGGGCCGGCGGCATCAGTCGAGCACCGGCTCGCTGATGGTGAACCGCGCCTCGACCGCCGCCTGCACCGGCTGGGGGGCCGGGTCCAGCTCCACCTCCGGTGCGGCGTCGCCGGACCGGGCGAACGCGGCCTTCGCCAGCATCGGTGGCGCGGCGGTCAGACCGGTGTCGGCAAGCTCCCGCAGGGCGGTCACCCGGGCGCCGAGCGCCTCCGCGTACTCCCGGGCGCGGACCAGCGCGTCGGCGATCGCGGCATGCCGCGCCTCCCGGTAGGCCGGGCTGTCCGGCCGCAGGGACCACACCGGGCCGGCCACCTCGACCTGCTCCTGGTCGGCCAGGCGCAGCATCAGCTCGCCCAGCGCGGTGAAGTCGGTGACCGTGACGGTGGTGCTCACGCTGCCCTGGTGGGCCACCACCCGCTCACCGGAGCGCTTCGTCACCGGCCAGACCCGGACCTGACCGGTCTCCCGTCGTTCCACGGTCGGACCGGCCGCGTCGAGCAGCGCACGCACCGCGGCGGCCCGTTCGGCGAGGCGGGTCAGCGTGGTCTCCCGGTCGCGGTCGCGCACGACCGCGGTCACCGTGAACCGGGCCAGCTCGGGAGCCACCTCCCGGTACGCCTCGCCGCGTACCGCCACGACCGGTGCGTCCGCCATGCCGCTCAGCCTAACGGCGGGGTGGCCGGCAGGTGCCCCGTGTAGGCGACCGCGCCGGCCGTCACCCGGCACCCGGTCAGGTGACCGCCCGCCGCGCCCAGCTCACGCAGGTAGGCCAGCTCGCCGGCGTGGTCCGCGCCGGCCGGGAACTCCCGCCGGTGCGCGGTGAGCTCCCGCGCGCGCAGCGTGGCCCGGGCCTCCCGCGCCTCGGCCAGCCGGCCGGTGAGCGCGTCGGCGTCGCCGGCCCGCAACGCCACGGCCACCTCGTCCAGGAACGCGCCGACGGCGGCCAGTTCGGTCAGCACCCGGTCCCGGTTGGCGAGCAGCATGTTCGCGGTCCGCTCGGGCGGGCCACCGGCGACCCGGGTGCCGTCGGCGAAACTGCCGGCGGCCAGCGCCAGCACCGCGTCCCGCAGCGCCGAGCGCTGCACCGTGCCGGCCAGCGCCCCGGCCAGCAC
>NZ_CADEAU010000110.1 GCF_902825405.1 Micromonospora maritima
GGCACCGGCGACGACGACGCGGCGCTGACCGCCGCCGCCGGGGCGGACCTGCTGCACCGCCTCCCGCAGGCCGCCCGCTGGCTGGCCAGGATCGACGGCCGGCTCGTGCTCGGCAACTACGTCTACGCCGACGGCGCCACCAACGTCCGGGTGGCCACCGCCGTCGACGCGCTCACCGTCGAGCTGACCCGGCAGCGTCCGGACGCGGCGCTGGCGTTCCTGGCCACCCCCACCGACGTGTACGCGGTCCCCGGCGACGCGGTCGCCCACGCCGAGCGCGGTTACGTCGCCCGTGGCCCGGCCCGACGGACCCTGCGGCTGCTCTCCGGCGGCCGGCTGCTGCACCGCAACTACCCGCCCGGCGCCGATCCGGGCATCAACGACAGCCTGGTGCCCCAGCAGGGGCCGAACTACGCGCTGGCCAAGCGGCTGCAACGCTGGCGCGCCGCGGTGGCCCGCGACGCCGGCGCCACGGTGTCGTTCACCGTGGCGCCGCCCACCCGCACCCGGTCGGTGCTGCGCAACCGCGCGCTCGCCGCCGCGTACGCCGGGGCGCACCGCTTCGGCGTCGAGGTGTTCGAGCCGGCCACCAGCAACACCCTGATGGCCGCGCTGCTCGTGCACGACCTGCGCACCGGCGGCGGACCGGCGCAGGAGCACCCGTGGCGGGACGAAACGTACGCGGCGGCACACGGCGGACTGTGGCGCGTGCCGTACGCCCCGCGCAGTGCGCTGGGCCTGGCGGTGCTGCTCGGCCTCGGCGGGGCCCGGGCCTGAGCGGGTTTCCTTGTCTTGGGCGCCGGGAAGGCTCCGATATGGCCGAGACATTCGTGAGCGAAGACCTGAAGACGCTGCAGTCGATGGCGCGCGGGGCCGGGATTCCGGATGCCGAGCGTCTGTCCCACGACGACCTGGTGGAGGTGTTGCGCCGGGCCGGGCTGGCCGACGGTACCCAGGACGACTGGCCGGACCAGCCGATCGAGGATCCGGCGCACCTGGCCGGGCTGCCCCGCAGCTCGCTGCGGCAGGGTGACGAGAGCACCGGCGGCCGGGCCGCCGAGGAAGCGATCGGTGCCCGGCCTGGCGAGTCCGGCTCCGAGATCGACGACCGCACCGAACGCTGACCGTGGGAACGGGCGGCTCCCGCGGAGCGGGGGCCGCCCGCTTGTGCTGCCGGCACCACGACGGGGGCGTGCCGAACGGTTCCGGGAGACTCGCCGGCACCAGCCCCGCCGCTGACAACCGATCGGGCCGCCCGATCTGTCTCCTCAGAGGCGGGCTCCACAGGGGAGCCCGGGTCAGGTCAGGTGGTGGCTCTGTTGCGCAGAAACTCGATCTTGGTCCTCGTTCCGATGCTGGCGGCTGTCGGCCTCGTCGCTCCCGGCCCGGCTATCGCCGACGCCGCCGCTTCCTCCCCTCGCGTCGCCTCCAGCCCGTCTCACCGCACCCACTTCCCGTCCCGCATCGCGTTGCCGGACGGCTTCACACCGGAGGGACTCACCATCGGCCGCGGTACCACGGTCTTCGTGGGGTCCATCCTCGACGGCGCGATCTGGCGGGGTGACCTGCGCACCGGACGGGGCGCCGTCCTGGTGCCGGGGGTGCCCGGCACCGACAAGGCGGGGCTGAAGGTGGACGCGCGGGACCGGCTCTGGACCGCCGACTTCTCCGGCGGCGGCGCAAGCGTCTACCACGCCCGGACCGGTGCCCTGCTGGCTCGCTACCGATTCACCGATCAGCCCGGAAGCCTGGTCAACGACCTGGTGATCACTCCTCGGGCGGTGTACTTCACCGACTCCACCCGAGCGGTGCTGTACGTCGTGCCGCTTGGCCCCGGTGGCCGGCTGCCGGCCGGCTCGGCCGTCCGGACGCTCGCCCTCAGCGGGCCGGCGGCCGAACCGGACGCGTTCGCGAACGGGATCGTCGCGCTGCCCGACGGGGACCTGCTGGTCGCCCAGATGCTCGCCGGCCGGCTGATCCGGGTCGATCCGGCCACCGGCGCCAGCCGCGTGTTCGACCTCGGCGGCTACTCCGTGAGTCGGGCCGACGGGTTGGTGCGGCAGGGCCGCACCCTCTACGTCATCCGCAACCTGACCAATGTCGTGGCCGTCTTCCGGCTGTCGCCCGGGTACGACTCCGTGACCCTCGTCCGAGAGATCACCGACGTGCGACTTCGGGTGCCGGCGACCGGCGACCTCTTCGGACCCTGGCTGTACGTGGTCAACGGCCGGTTCGACGTCGAGCCGACACCGAGCACCGACTACGACATCGTCCGGCTGCCCGCCTGACAGCGAGACGACGGCCGCCTGACCGGGGCCGGCGGCCCCGGTCAGGCGGTGGGCAGCAGCGGCCGGTGCGGCTGCCACCCCCGCCACGAGCGTCGGGCACCGAGATCGACGACCGCTGACCGCTCGGGTGAGCCGCTCCGCTGATGGGGACGCCTCACCCGTCTTTCTCGTCGCCGAGCGACGCCGCCGGGCCCCGACAGGGGGCCGGCATCCGGCGGACCGGGGTGGTCAGGACCGCAGCGCACTGTCGGAGGACCTCTCTACGCTTTCTGCATGCTGTCCCAGGTGACCGGCCTGTCCCGGCACTTCACCGAGGAATCGCTGCGCTCCTACCTGCTGGCCCGCTCACAGCGCCTGCCGACGGGCTGTCTCGTGGTGCGTGGATATGGCAGCCAGCGCGGCGTCTACCAGAAGCTCGCCGGACGCGCCTGGGCACACATCGCGGCATACGCGGTCTTCGTCGGCGGCTACCGGCCGGACCTCGACGTCCATCACGACTGCGGCGTGCCCGACTGCATCGAGCCGACCCACCTGCGTCAGCTCGGTCACGCCGACAACTGTCGGGAACGTCGACAGCAGCCGCTCTGCCGTAACGGACACGACCGGGAGGTCGACCCCGCCACCGGACGCTTCCGGAAGGTGTGTCGTCGCTGCAACAGCGAAGCGCAGAGGCGGTGGCGTGAGCGGCGCGCGGCCGAGGTCGCCGCGGCCAAGGCCCTCTATCGGCCGTGAGCTGGGTCTGGTGGCGGCGAGATACACCAGCCTAATGCATTACGCATAGGAACTGTCATTATGATGTACCGGGCTTTCGTCCCTTATGTCCGTGCTGTTTAACGGATTACTGTTATCGGTATTCCGGTAAATCGCGTAGGGGTCGGCGGTAAACCGGTTGAGCCGGCCATCGGTCATCGCTTACGTTCGCCGCGGCCACCACCCCTTGAGGACAGAGGAACCCACGCGTGACCCCGCCCGCTCTCTGAACCTGACACGCCTTCCACCCACCCGGAGCCGACGCGTCCCGTCGGCTCTGCCGGGCCGCCTCAGCGCGCCCGGTCACACGGCGATCGAGGCCGCGTCATCGGCCTCGTGTCAGGTCTACAGAGATCAGGTCTCGAGTCCTCATGTCTTCATCCCCCCATGTCGTGCTGCCCTGGTTCGTCCGCCGGACCAGGCTTCCGCTGCTGTCGCTGCGCTGCGTGGACTGCCGCTCGGAGTCCGCCACCACCGGGGACGGCCGGTTCCGGGTCAACGCCAACGGCAAACTGCTCGACGTCTGGCTGCTGGTGCGGTGCGTCTCCTGCGACCGCACCAGCAAGCTCACCCTGCACGAACGGACGCCGGTCAGCTCCCTGGACCCGGCCACGCTCCACGGCTACCACCTCAACGATCCGGTGCTGGTCGCCGCCACACTTGTCGACCCGGCGCTGGCCCGACGTGGTCGCTTCACGTTGGACTGGACGGGCGCCTGGCGTCTGGACACCCCGGCCGAACGGCCCGGCGACGCGTGGCCGCTGCGGGTCGAGGTCACCTTCGAGGATCCGGTGCCGGTGCGTCCGGACCGGCTCATCGCCCACGGGCTGGGCCTCAGCCGGCACGAGGTGCTGCGCCGGGTCAAGGGCGACGTGCCGCTGCGCCGGCCCAGAAGCACCGACTTCGCCTGCACCGTGCTGGCCGAGGGCTAGCACGGCGTCGGTCGTGGCGGGCGGGGGCCCGCCACGACCGACGCGTCGGCGACACTTGTGCGGTGACGACGACGATCGTGCCGATAACCAGTGCCCATCCGGCGTTCGACCAGACTGCTGCCCTGTTCGACGCCTACCGGGTGCACTACGGCCTGCCGTCATCTCCCGAGCTGACCCGCTCCTGGCTGCACGACCAGCTCGCGCAGCACCGGATCTCCGCTGCTGCCGCCATCCGGGCCGCTCAGGTCTGTGGCTTCGTCACGGCCACGGTCATGCCCGCATCGCTCATGCTGGGCACCGCGTGGTCGATCCGTGACCTGTACGTGGCCCCGCGCCGTCGCCGTAGCGGCATCGCGCACGCACTGCTGCAGCACGTCATCCACAGCGCTCGCGCTGCTGGTGCCTCTCGCCTGTCGCTCCAGACCGAGACCGACAACGTCCCGGCCCTGACGCTCTACGCCCAGGTCGGCTTCCGGCCCGTCACCGGCCTGGAACTCCTCAATCTCCGCCTCGACCCCGACCCGGAAGATCCAGGAGACACGACCTAGGGTTGATCCGTCGATGCGGATCCATCTCGGGAGGCACGGTGGCGGGTCGGGCACGGGAGGTCGTCGAGCGGATCCTGCGCGCCGGCCGCGAGGGCGACGTCGAGGCGTTCGTGGAGCTGATGGCCCCGGAGGGCTACATCGAGTGGCCGTTCCGCCCCGCCGGCGTGCCCGGCCGGGTGCGGGGACGGGCGGACGTGCGCCGGCACCTGACCGAGGCGGCCGGAACCCTCGTCACGTTCGACGAGTACCGCGACCTGGTGATCCACGAAACCCTCGACCCCGAGGTGGTCGTCGTGGAGTACGACGCGGTCGGCACCCTGGTCGCCAGCGGCGCGCCGTTCGCGCAGACGGTGATCGCCGTGTTCCGCGTCCGGGACGGCCTCGTGGTGTCCTACCGCGACTACATCAACCCGCTGCCGCTGATCGAGGCGCTCACCGGCGGCGCGGGAGACCGCTGAGCCGGACGAGAGGAGACCAGGCCATGGGTCAGGACGACCGACGCCGACACTCGTCGTCGTTCGGTGCGGCGGCGACCGCGTACGCCGAGCACCGCCCGGACTACGCGAGTGACGCGGTGCGGTGGGCGTTGGCGCACGCGCCCGGCCCGCGCGTACTCGACCTGGGCGCCGGCACCGGCAAGCTCACCGCCGGGCTGCGCGCGGCCGGCGTCGACGTCAGCGCGGTCGAACCCGATCCGGCGATGCTGGCCGAGCTGCGCCGCGCGCTGCCGGACGTCCGGGCGCTGCCGGGCAGCGCCGAGGCGATCCCGCTGCCGGACGCGTCCGTCGACGCCGTGGTGTCCGGCAACGCGATGCACTGGTTCGACATGGCGGTCGCCGGTCCCGAGATCGCCCGGGTGCTCGCGCCCGGCGGCACCCTGGCCGGCCTGTGGAACGTCCTGGACGACCGGGTGGACTGGGTGACCGGGTTGGCGCGGGTCGGCGGGAGCGCCGCCGTCGGCCCCCGGGACACGCCCGCCGCCTGGCGCGTCGAGACGGCGCGGATGCACGTCCCGACCGACGGCGTCGCCCGGTTCGAGTCGCCGGAGCAGGCCGAGTTCCCGCACGGGCAGCGCCGCACCGCCGACTCCCTGGTGGCGACGCTCGCTACCCGCGCCGGGATGCTGGTGATGCCGGCACCGGAACGCGACGCCACGCTCGGCCGGATCCGCGCGTTCCTGGCGAGCCGGCCGGAGACGGCGGCCGGCGAGTTCACGCTGCCGATGCTGACCTGCGTGCTTCGCCTCCGACGACGCTGAACCTGCGCGGGTGCCGTCGTGCGGGAACTGGTCAGGGGCCGATGGCATCAGGCGGCGGCCTCGCGGGAGCGCAACACACCCCGCGGAAGATAGAGCTGGGGCCAGAGTGCGACGAGGGTGGGCCCGTGCAGCCACGCGCGAAGTTCGTCGGACCGGACGGGCGATCTGCCGGTCGCGCCTCGTGCGGTCGACGCGAGCCGCGGACGGAGCCACTCGGATCCATGTCCCCCCGACAGGCCCTGGTGACCCTCGATCAGGACCGGCGTTCCCGGCTCACGGTCGACGGCGCCACCAGCGCCAGCGGCGGCGGGAACGAGCCGGGGGCCGAAGCGTGTCCTGCGCCTGCACCGTGGCGGCCACCGTCCGCTCGGCCGCCACGCGTTCCCGGTCGGCCCGCCACCGGCGCACCGCCTCGTCGACGTTGACCGGGCGGACCACCACCCGTGGCCCGGTCGGGGTACGCAGCCAGGCCACCACCTCGGTGTTGAGCGCGGCCACGTACGACCGCACCGCCTCCTCGGTGGGCAGGTCACGCAGCTCGGCCGGGAGCTGCTCGATGCGGCGGCGCAACTGCAACGGGGTGGGCAGCATCAGGTCGGACGGGATCTGTTCCCGTTCCATGAAGCTGCGGATCCACCAGCCCTCGTCGTAGGGCAGGTCCCGGCCCGGGATCGGCTTGCCCGCGCCCGGCAGGTTGTCGAACTCGCCGCGCTCCTGGGCCGAGCGGATCTGCGCCTCGACCGCGGCCTCCCAGCCTGTCGTCACCGTCGTCACCTCCCGTACCCACCGTATCCGCCGGTGCTCCGACCAGGGTCAGCGTCGGACGGGCCCGGGGTTGTTCCCCGGCCCGGCGCGGGCAGGCGTAGCGTGCCCGGCGTGCGGGACTGGTTGATCGGCCTCGGGGCGGCGCTGGCGTGCCTGGTCACGAGCTGGGCGGTGCTGGTGCTGCTGGCCCGGCGTCTGCCGCCCGGCCCGCTGCGTGATCTGGCCGCGTTCCTGCCTGACTGCCTCACCACCGTGCGGCGGCTGCGCCGGGATCCCCGGGTGCCGCGGCGCGCCCGGATCGCGATCGTGGTCGCCGGTGTGTGGCTGGCCAGCCCGATCGACCTGATCCCGGAGTTCCTGCCGGTGATCGGCCCGCTGGACGACGTCGTGGTGGTCGCCCTGGCGCTGCGCTACGCCGGCCGGCAGGTGCCCCGCCAGGTGCTGCTCGACGCGTGGCCGGGCGATCCGCGCCTGCTGCTGCGTCTGCTCGGCGCCCCGAAGTGACGGTCAGGGCAGCTCCCGGACGTGCCGGTGCCCGTCGCGGGGGTACGGCGGGCGGGCCGGCAGCACCTCGACGAAGGCGTACCCGCTCTTCTCCGCCACCCGGCAGGAGGCCGGGTTGTCGATCTGGTGCAGCAGCTCCAGGCGGGCCAGGCCGCCGGCGGCGAACCGGGCGAACGCCCAGCCGGTGACCGCCTCGACCGCGCGGGGCGCGACGCCCCGCCCGCGTGCGGGCGCCGCCGTCCAGTAGCCGACCTCGGCGGCCGGATGTCCCGGCCGCACCTCCTTGAGCACCACGCAGGCCACCAGCGGCTCCCCCGGCGCGTCCTCCACCACGGCGAAGCTGAACCGGCGGTCGGCGGCCCAGCCCTGCCGGCTGCGGCGCAGGTAGTCCCGCGCCTCGGCCCGGGTGGTCACCGGGCGGCTGGTCCAGGCCCGCAGCACCGGGTCCCGGTAGGCCTCCAGCAGCGCGTCGGCGTCGCCGTCGCGCCACGGGCGCAGCAGCAGACCGGGCGCGGTGGGGGTGGCGCCGGCGGACAACACGATCGACATCCGGCCAGTATGGCCTCGCCGGGGTGGCGCGCGTCACCCCGCGCGGGCGCCGGCTCGGGCCCCTGGGGTCGCGACCGGCGGCGTAGGGTCCGGTCAGGACCGACGGGGGGAGGGCGACGTGGTCACGCTCGGCGCGGTGGCGGGGATCGCCCTGGTGGCGCTCGGTCTGGTGCTCACCCCCGGGCCCAACATGGTCTATCTGGTGTCCCGGTCGGTCACCCAGGGTCGGCGCGCCGGCCTGGTGTCGCTGCTCGGGGTGGCGGTCGGTTTCGGCGTCTACCTGGCCGCCGCGGTGGCCGGCATCGCGACCGTCTTCGTGCTGGTACCGCCGCTCTACACGGCCGTGAAGCTGGCCGGCGCGGCCTACCTGCTCTGGCTGGCGTGGCGCACGCTGCGCCCGGGCGGCCGGTCCGCGTTCACCCCGGTGCCGCTGCCGCCGGACCGGCCCCGGCGCCTGTTCACCATGGGCCTGGTCACCAACCTGCTGAACCCGAAGATCGCCATCCTCTACGTGTCGCTGCTGCCGCAGTTCGTGGATCCGGCGCGCGGGCACGTGGCGGTGCAGAGCCTGCTGCTCGGGCTGACCCAGATCGGCGTCGCGCTGACCGTGAACGCGCTGATCGTGCTCAGCGCGGGGTCGGTGTCGGCGTTCCTCACCCGCCGGCCGGGTTGGGCCCGTGTCCAGCGCTACGTGATGGGCACGGCGCTGGCCGCGCTCGCGGTGCGGATCGCCGCCGACCGCTCGCGCGCCGCCGTCGCCACGCCCTGACGGGTACGCGCGTCAGCGCCGCGCCTCCCGCAGCACCGCCACGCCGCCCGGCGCGACGGTGAGCACCTCCGCCACCGGCTCCCCGGTGAGCAGCTCGTGCCCGGCGACCGGCACCCGTTGCGGCCGGTCGGTGTGGTTGAGCAGGTACAGTCGGGTGTGGTCGCCGTCGCGTCGGCGTACCGCCTCGACGCCCGGGGGCGCCTCGGGACAGGTGGGGCCGACCCCGGCGAGGCGGGCCACCTCGGTGAGCAGCCGCCGGTAGGTGTCGTCGTCGGGGCGGGTGGAGACGTACCAGGTGCGGGCGTCGCCGACCCGGTGCCGGGTCACCGCCGGCCGGCCGTCGAGCACCCCGCCGATGTACGCGGTGACCGGTTCCGCGCCGGCCGGGTGCACCGTCTCCGACCAGATCCGGCCGATCCCGCCGCTGGTCAACGGCACCCGCTCGTCGTCGGCGAGCGGGTGGAACTCCTCCACCCGCACCCCGAGCAGGTCCCGGTACGCGCCCGGGTAACCGCCGGGTCGTATTCGGGCGTTCTCGTCGGCGACCCCGCTGAGCCAGGTGACCAGCAGGTGACCGCCGGCGTGGACGTGGCGGCGTACCCAGTCGACGGTGGCGTCGGAGGCCAGGTAGAGCGCGGGGAGCAGGAGCAGCCGGTGCCCGTCGAGCGGGTCGCCGGGGGTCACCAGGTCGGCGGTGATGCCGGCGTGCCACAGCGCCCGGTGCGCGGCGGCCACCTCGCCCGGGTGGTCGAGGCCGTCGCGGGGCATGCCGGGGTGGCGCAGCGCCCACCCGCTGGCGGCGTCGTGGGCGATCGCCACGCCCGCCTCCACCGTGCCGGAGGCGGTGCCGGCCAGCCGGCCGAGTGACGCGCCGAGCCGGCTGGCCTCGCGGAACACCCGGGTGTCCCCGCCGGCGTGCGACACCACCGCGGAGTGGAACCGTTCCGCGCCGCCGGCCGGGGCGCGCCACTGGAAGAACATCACCCCGCCGGAGCCGCGGGCGACGTGCGCGAGGCTGTGCCGGGTCATCCGGCCCGGTTCCTTGGTGTGCATGCGGCCGCCGGCGTGGATCTGGTTCGGCGCGCTCTCCATCAGCAGCCAGGGTGCGGGGCGGCCGGCGCCGCGGCGGGCCCAGCCGCGCGCGAGGTCGGCGGCGAGCGCGGTCTGTTCCTCGGCGCCCCGGTCCGTGCGGGACGGGTAGTGGTCGACGGCCACCAGGTCCACTTCCCGCGCCCAGCGGGCGTGGTCGACCGGCACCCAGTCGCCGAGCACGTAGTTGGTGGTCACCGGCACCGCCGGGTTCGCCGCGCGCAGGAGGTCCCGCTGCGCGGTGTACGCAGACAGCAGCGTGTCGGACCAGAAGCGGCGGAAGTCGAGCAGGTGGCCGGGGTTGCCCAGGTACCGGGTGGCGCGGGGTGCGGCGACCTGCGCCCAGTCGGTGTAGTGCTGGCTCCAGAAGCTCGTCGCCCAGGCGTCGTTGAGCGTGTCCAGGTCGCCGTACCGGTCGGCCAGCCAGCGGCGGAACGCCGTCTCGGCGTGCGCGCAGTGGCACGTGGTGCCGTACTCGTTGTGCACGTGCCACAGCGCCAGCGCCGGATGGTGGGCGTACCGCGCGGCCAGCACCTCCGCGATGCCCCGGGCGGCGGCCCGGTATGCGGGCGCGGCGGCGCAGTAGGTGTCCCGGCTGCCGTGGTGCAGGCGTACCCCGTCGGCGGTGACCGGCAGCGCGTCCGGGTGGGCGAGGGAGAACCAGGGCGGCGGCGAGGCGGTGGGGGTGGCGAGCGCGGCCCGGATGCCGGCGTCGTGCAGCAGGTCGAGCACCTCGTCGAGCCAGTCGAGGGTGTAGCGGCCGGGCGTTGGCTCCAGGCGGGACCAGGCGAACACGCCGACGGTGACGAGGTCGACGCCGGCGGCGCGCATCAGCGCGACGTCCTCGCGCCACACCTCCGGCGGCCACTGCTCCGGGTTCCAGTCGCCGCCGTAGCGGAGCCGACCATCGCTCCACAACCCTTTAGTTGTCATCCCAGCCAAAGTAAGAACAGGTGAAGCCGAAGTCAATGCGGGCAATCATTGACAGTTAGTTGTGGTTCCAAAGAAACTGGCGGAACCGCCCGTGTCGCCGCGAGGAGACGCCCATGCCGTACCGCCCGCCCCTGGTCCCGTACGAGACGTTCGTGGCCGACCCGCCCGACCTGCCGGTCCGCGTCCCCGGCGAGCAGGGCGCCGACGACGTGGTGCGGGCCGAGGTGCTCACCACCGACGCGCACGGGGTCACCCTCGCCGCCACCTGCGCCTCCGGCCGCACCGTGGTGGCCCGGGTGGAGGCCGCCGGCGACGGGATCCTGCGGGTACGCCTCGCCGACGACCTCGCCGTGCGCAGCCGCTCGGCGCGGGCACTGCCCCTGGTCCGGCCCACGCCGCACCCGGCGGTGGTCACCGTCGACGACACCTGGGCGCACGTGGACGCCGGCGCGGTGGTCGCCGAGGTCCGCCTCGACCCGTGGGGGCTGCGCTTCCTCGCCCCGGACGGCCGGCTGCTGCTGGCCGCCGACGCCGGCACCCGGGACATCAGCGGCCGGCGGCGCACCCTGCCGCTGGGTCACTCCACCGTGGACGGTGAGCCGGTCGCCTGGCACGAGAGCTTCGTCGCCCCCGGCGACGAGCGGTTCGTCGGCTTCGGGGAGAAGTTCACCCCGCTGGACAAGCGCGGGCAGCGGCCGCTGATGTGGAACTTCGACGCCTTCGGCGGGGAGTCCGACCGGTCGCACAAGAACGTGCCGTTCTACCTCTCCGACCGCGGCTACGGGGTGCTCGTCGACAGCGGCCTGCCGGTGCAGTTCGACGTCTGCGCCAGCACCCACAGCAGCGTGCAGCTGATCGTCCCGGACGACCTGCTCGACTACTACGTGCTGGCCGGCCCGACCCCGGCGGAGGTGCTCGACCGGCTCGACGTCCTGACCGGCCGGCCCTACCTGCCGCCGCGCTGGGCGTTCGGGGCCTGGATCTCCTCCGGCTTCTTCCCGGACAGCCAGCAGCGGGTGCGGGAGCGGGCCCGGCTGATCCGCGAGCGCGACATCCCCTGCGACGTGCTGCACCTGGACTGCTACTGGCAGGTCGCCGGGCGCTGGTCGGAGCTGCGCTGGGACGAGCGGGCCTTCCCCGACCCGGCCGGGATGCTCAAGGACCTCGCCGAGCAGGGATTCCGGGTGTGCCTGTGGATGAACCCCTACCTGATGACGGACAGCCCGCTCTACGCCGACGCCGAGGCCGCCGGCTATTTCCTGCGCCGACCGGACGGCACCACGTACGTCGCCGACGCCTGGCACGGCAGCTATCCGGTCTGCGCCATCGTGGACCTGACCAACCCGGCGGCCGTGCGCTGGTTCCAGGGCCTGCTACGCCCCCTGCTCGCGCAGGGCGTCGCGGTGTTCAAGACCGACTTCGCCGAGGCCGTGCCCGCGGACGCGGTGGCGTACAACGGCATGACCGGCGTGGAGCTGCACAACGTGTACGCGCTGCTGTTCAACGACACGGTCGCCGACGTCACCGAGGAGGTGGCCGGGCACCGCACGGTGTGGGCGCGCTCGTCGTACCTGGGCGGGCAGCGGCACAGCGCCCAGTGGAGCGGCGACGTCAACGCCACCTGGCCGGGCCTGGCCAGCACGCTGCGCGGAGGGCTCTCCCACGGCCTGTCCGGGGTGCCCTTCTGGAGCCACGACACCGGCGGCTTCCACGGCACCCCGGATCCGGACCTGTACGTGCGCTGGACCCAGTTCGGCGCGCTCTCGCCGCTGGTCCGCCTGCACGGCACCACCAGCCGGCTGCCATGGGACTTCCCTGCCGAGGCGGAACGCCACGCGGTGGCCGCCCTGCGGCTGCGCTACCGGCTGCTGCCGTACCTCTGGTCGGCGGCCGTGGACGCGGCGCGCACCGGCGCCCCGATGCTGCGCGCGCTGCTCGTCGACACCCCGCAGGACCCCACCGCCTGGGCCACCGACCTGCAGTACCGCCTCGGTCGCGACCTGCTGGTCGCGCCGGTGCTCGACCCGTCCGGGGAACGCACGGTCTACCTGCCGGCCGGCGACGACTGGCTGGACGCGGCCACCGGCGAGTGCCACACCGGCGGCCGGCACCTGCGGGTACGGGTGCCGATCGACCGCCTGCCGCTGTACGTGCGACGCGGGGCGCTGGTCCCGGTGGTGGCGGCCGCGCCGACCGTCGCCGAGGGGCCGTTCCGCGACGTCACGCTCGTGGCCTGGGGCGGCGTCGACGGCGTG
Source organism: Micromonospora maritima (assembly GCF_902825405.1). Taxonomy (GTDB): domain Bacteria; phylum Actinomycetota; class Actinomycetes; order Mycobacteriales; family Micromonosporaceae; genus Micromonospora; species Micromonospora maritima. The sequence goes on from NZ_CADEAU010000110.1 coordinate 12,641, forward strand.
ACGGTGGTGCGCGACGAGGCCGGCGACACCACGGTCACCGCCACCCGCGACGGTGCGGCGCTGCGGGTCCGGGTGGACGGCCCGCTGGACGTGCGCGGGATCGCCGTGGTCGGGGCGCAGGATCCGCCGGGCCGGATCGTGCTCGACGGCGACGAGGTGCCGGCGACCGCGTTCGTACCGTGGTTCGGCGGCTGACCACCGGCCGGCCGGAACGGCGCCTATTTAGTTTAAGCTGTAACCGAACCACGGGGCCGGGCGCGGGAGGCGGGCAGTTCGTGATCAGCATCGACCGGCCGTCCCGGACGGCCGACCTCGGCGACGTACGGGTGACCAACCGGGCCGCGGTGCTGCGGCACGTCCGGCTGCACGCCCCCTGCTCGCGGGCCGACCTGGCCGCGCGCACCGGGCTCAACAAGGCCACCGTCTCCAGCCTCGTCGGTGAGCTGATCGAGCGCGGGCTGGTGCGCGAGACCGGGCTGACCGAGAACCGGGTGGGCCGCCCGGCGACCATGCTCGTGCTCGACGGTTCCCGCTACGTCGGGCTCGGCCTGCGCATCGGCGCCGACGAACTGGTCGTGGTCGCCGTCGACCTGGCCGGCGAGCGGTTCCTGACCTGGCGACGGGCGTTCGCCGCGGCCACCGTCGGCCCGGACGAGACCGTGGCGGCACTCGCCGCGCTGGCCCGCCGGGCGATCGGCCGGGTCACCGGCGCGGGCCGCACCGTGCTGGGCCTCACCGTGGGCGTGCCCGGCCTGGTGGACGCCGACGGCGCGGTACCGGCGGCCCCGGCGTTGGGCTGGCGCAACGTGCCGCTCGCCGCCGCGGTGCGCCGCGCCCTGCGCGACCCGGCTTTTCCGGTCGAGGTCGACACCGACGCCAACCTCGCCGTTTCCGCCGAGCTGCGACACGGCCCGTACGCGGGCACGGCCGACCTGGTGCACCTCACCGGCGGGCCGACCGTCGGCGCCGGGGTGGTCAGCGGTGGGCGACTGCTGCGCGGCGGCCGGGGCTTCGCCGGCGGGATCGGCCACCTGCCGGTG
>NZ_CADEAU010000111.1 GCF_902825405.1 Micromonospora maritima
AGGCGAGGGCGGTGCCCCCGGCCACGGCGAGCGCCACGGCGGCGGGACCGGGCACGAGCCCGACGGCACCCGCCAGGAGGAAGAGCGCGCCGCCGAGCGACGCGGCGAGGTCGGGCAGGGGCGGGCGCCGGCGGGGACCGGCGGGAGGGGTGACGGGCACGGCGGTCGCCTTCGTGAGGGGGCACGGGGCGTTGCGGTTGCGGTGCGACGTGCGGGGTCGGAGCGTGGGCGGATCGGACCGCATCGGCGGGGACCGCTGCGGCCATGCCTAAGAACGATCCCGGACGCACCCGGTGACGCGATAGTGACCTCCGTCACAGTGCCGGAGCTCGATCGGGCGGCCGGGGACGCCCGACCGGGAGGGTGGGCTGGCCGGATGGGATCATCGGAGGGTGAGCCGCGCCGACACCGTCCGTTTCCGCCACAACCAGGCCATCCTGGCCGCCGCGATCGTCGCCTTCATCGGCGCGCTGCCGCTGGCCAGTGCCCGCTGGTGGCTGCTCTGGGTGCTGCTCGTGCCGCTCGCCGTCGGCGTCTGGGCGTGGCGCTCCGGCACCGACGCGGACGCCCGGGAGCTGCGGCTGCGCGCGCTGCTCGGGCAGCGGCGGGTGCCCTGGACCCGGGTGGCCGAGCTGGCCGGCGACCCGCGCGGGCGGGCGGTCGCCCGGCTCGACGACGGGCAGGTGCTGGTGCTGCCCGCGGTACGCGCCACCGACCTGCCCCGGCTGATCACCGCGACCGGGCAGGAGATGCCCGACGCGGCACCGGGTCAGTAGCCGTCGACCACCCGGTTCGTCAGCTCCGCCCCGCCCACGAAACGACGCAACTGCTCCCCCACCAGCCGGTACGCCCGCGGCAGCAGGCCGCGCACCGAGCCGGCCACGTGCGGGGTGAGCAGCACGTTCGGCAGTTCCCACAGGGGATGGTCGGCGGGCAGCGGCTCCGGGTCGGTGACGTCGAGCGCGGCCCGCAACCGCCCCGACGACAGCTCGGCGACCAGCGCCGACGTCCGGGCGACCGGACCGCGCGCGGCGTTGACCAGCAGCGCGCCGTCCGGCATCGCGGCCAGGAACCGCTCGTCGACCAGGCCCCGGGTCCGGTCGGTCAACGGGACCAGCAGCACCACCACGTCCGCCTCGGGGAGCAGCGCGGGCAGCTCGGCCACCCCGTGCACGCCGTCGGCCGGGCGGGCCGTACGGGCGACAAGCGTGAAGCTCACCTCGAACGGGGCGAGCCGGGCGCGCACCGCCGCGCCGATCGAGCCGGCGCCGACGATCAGGACCCGCTTGCCGGCCAGCTCGTCGGTCGGGGCGACCTCGTCGTACGCCCACTCCCGCCGCGCCTGGGCGCGGGCCAGTGGTGCGAACCCGCGCAGGGCGGACAGGATCGCGGCGACCACCCACTCGGCGGTGGCCGAGTCGTGCACGCCGCGGGCGTCGCAGAGCGCCACGCCCGACGGAACCCGGCCCACCCACGCGTCCGCACCGGCGGAGAGGAGTTGCACCACCTCGACGTCCGGCAGCTCGGCCAGCAGCGCGCCGGCGTCGGGGCCGGACAGGAAGGGCGGCACCCAGAACCGCACACCGGCCGGCGTGGACGGGAGCCGGGACGGGTCCTCCAGCACCTCCACGGTGACGCCGGGCGGGATCTCGCCGAGCAGGCGGCGGCCGTCGGGGTGCGGAATCCATGCCTTCACGACCGCCGACCATATCCGTCCGCGCTGGTCGGCGCGGCGGGGGCCGTGACGAACACCCCGCCGGGGGTCGGACACACGTGCGACAGGGTTTAATCGAGGGCGGGACGCCGGCCGGTGCCCCGGGTAGGGGGAGCGGGTGACGATGAGCGAGGACGGCCCGGGACGGACGACCGTGCCGGTTCCGGCGCTGAGCGACCCCGACCGGCTGCGTTCCCTCGACGAGACCCGCCTCGACTCGGTGCCGGACGAGGCGTTCGACCGCTTCGCGCGTCTGGTCGGCGACCTGCTCGACGTGCCGGTCGCGCTGGTCTCCCTGGTCGACGCGGAGCGCCAGTTCTTCCCCGGCGCGACCGGTCTGCCCGAGCCCTGGGCGGCCCGCCGGGAGACCCCGCTCAGCCACTCGTTCTGCCAGCACGTCGTCGACATCGAGGTGCCGATGGTGCTGCCCGACGCCCGCCTCTATCCCCGGGTGCGGTTGAACCTCGCCATCGAGGACCTGGGCGTGGTGGCGTACGCGGGCATGCCGCTCACCGACCTGGACGGGCGGGTGCTCGGCTCGCTCTGCGCGATCGACAGCAAGCCCCGGGCCTGGACCAAGGAGCAACTGCGTACCCTCGGTGACCTGGCCGCCGCCTGCTCCTCGGAGCTGCGGCTGCGGATCGCCGTCCGCGGCGCCGAGGAGGCCCGCCGCCGCGCCGAGGAGGCGCACGACCGGCTCGCCATGCTGGCCGGGATGAGCGAGATGCTCGGCGGCACGCTCGACGTGTCCACCACCGTCGACCGGCTCGCGCACGCCATGGTGCCGCTGCTCGGCGACTGGTGCCTGATCACCCTGGTCGACCCGGCCGGCCGGCCGCGTACCGTCTCCGGGGTGCACCGCGACCCGGAGCGCGACGCCGACCTGGCCCGTTTCACCGCCCTGCTGACCACCGGGCTCGGCCCGGACTCGCTGATCCGGTCGGTGCTGCGCAGCGGCCGGCCGGTGATGCGCGGCGTCGCCGGTCTCGACGACGTGGCGCGCGGCACCACCCGTCCGGAGCTGGTGACGCTGGCCGAGCGGCTCGGCATCGGCTCCCACCTGACCGTGCCGATCACCGCGGCCGGCGACCGGGTGATCGGCACGGTCACGCTCGTCAACCGTCCCGGCCGACGCGGCTTCGACGCGAGCGACCTGCGCACCGCCCAGGACATCGGCGTACGGGCCGGCCAGGCGGTCGGCAACAGCCGGCTCTACGGCGAGCAGCGGCACGTCGCCGAGGTGCTCCAGCACAGCATGCTGCCCACGCTGCCGGCGGTGCCGGGGATCGAGCTGGCCGCCCGCTACCTGCCGGCCGCGGACCGGGTCGAGGTCGGCGGCGACTGGTACGACGCGTTCGTCCAGCCCGACGGCGAGCTGGTCGCCGCGATCGGCGACGTCGCCGGGCACGACATCGAGGCGGCGGCCACCATGGGCCAGCTGCGCAACCTGGTCCGCGGCAACGCGTACGGGCGGGACGACCCGGTGGAGGAGCTGGTGGCCAACCTCGACCGGGCCATCGGCGGGCTGCGGGTGCCCACGGTCGCCACCGCGGTGCTGGCCCGGGTCCGCCCGCACGGCGACGGGCTGCGGGTCTGCTGGTGCAACGCCGGCCATCCGCCGCCCCTGCTGATCCGCGCGGACGGCACGGTGTCGGTGGCCGACGGACGGGGCCCGCTGCTCGGCCTGGCCCGCCCGCCCCGGCGCACCGGACAGGCGCTCACCCTCGCTCCGGGCGACACGCTGCTGCTGCACACCGACGGGCTGATCGAGCGACGCGACCGGCCGATCGACGAGGGGCAGGCGGATCTGCTGGCTCAACTCGCCGCCGCCGGGCCCGGCGTGCCGCTGAACCTCCTCTGCGACCGGCTGCTCGCCGCCGCGCACCGCCGCGAGGACGACGTCGCCCTGCTCGCGCTGCGGGCCGGCTGACACGCCACGGCCGTCGGCCGCGCGCCGACCCGCCGGGTTACCCGCCCCGCCCGGCTAGGCTGGGCCGGGTGAGCCCGCGTCTGACGTACCCCCGCATCCGCCGCCTCCGGACGGCGCTGGCGGCCTCGTGCGCGGCGTTGCTGCTCGGCACCGCCGGTTGCACCCTCGGCGAACCCGAGCCGGACCCGGCCGGCGAGCCACCCAACCTGCCGACGCCGTCGGCCACGGCCAGTCCCGGTGGGGCCGGCCAGCAGGTGGTGGCCACGGTGCTGGCCAAGGGGCTGGAGGTGCCGTGGGCCATCGCGTTCCTGCCCGACGGCGCGGCCCTGGTGACCGAACGGGACAGCGGGCGGATCCTCCAGGTCGGGCCGGAGTCCGGGCCGGACGGGCTCACCGTGCGGCCGGTGCAGACCGTGCCGGGCGTGGCGTCCGGCGGTGAGGGCGGCCTGCTCGGCATCGCCGTCTCCCCCGGCTACGCGCGGGACCGCACCGTCTTCGTCTACTACACCGCACAGGACGACAACCGGATCGCCAAGCTGCGGCTCGGCCAGCCGCCGACCCCGATCCTCACCGGCATTCCCAAGGCCGGCAACCACGACGGCGGCGGGTTGGGCTTCGGTCCGGACGGGTTCCTCTACGCGAGCACCGGCGATGCGGGGCGCACCGAGAACGCGCAGGACCCGAAGAGCCTCGGCGGGAAGATCCTGCGGATCACCCCGGACGGCAAGCCGGCCCCCGGCAACCCGACCGCCGGTTCCCCGGTCTGGTCGTCCGGGCATCGCAACGTGCAGGGCTTCGCCTGGATGCCGAACAAGCGGATGTACGCGGTGGAGTTCGGCCAGAACACCTGGGACGAGATCAACCAGATCAACCAGGGCGGCAACTACGGCTGGCCGCAGGTCGAGGGGCGCGGCGACGACAAGCGTTACGTGAACCCGATCGTGCAGTGGCGCACCGGCGACGCGTCCTGCTCCGGGCTGGCCGCGGTGGAGCGGCTGCTGGTCGCCTCCTGCCTGCGCGGCCAACGGCTGTGGCTGGTCGAGCTGGCCGGCAACGGCACCGTGCTGGGCCAGCCGCGTGAGCTGCTCACCGGCAAGTACGGCCGGCTGCGGGCCGCCGCCGTGGCACCGGACGGCTCGATCTGGGTGAGCACCTCCAACCGGGACGGCCGGGGTCGGCCCGCCGCGGAGGACGACCGGATCCTGCGCCTGGTCTTCGCCGACGGCGGGGCCGGGCGGAGCTGACCGGCTTCGGCCGGGTTTACCAAGATCGCCTCGGGGGCAGGTCAGAATCTCAGCATGGACGACCACGAGAACGACAAGCACGGCGCCGGGGACGTGACGCCCCCGGAGACCGGGCGTGCCCGCCGCTGGACGGCGTGGCGGCCCGGCCCCCGGCTGCGCCGGGTGGGCGTGGTGCTCGCCCTGCTCGCGGTCACCCTCGGCGGCATCGTGGTGGGCACGTACGCGGGCGGCCACGTCGGCACCGACATCGGCCCGTTCCGCGCCGAGCTGAAACTCAGCCCGTCGCTGACCGGCGGCACCACCGTCGACATCCCGCCGCTGGGCGCGCTGCTGCTGGACAGCCACGACGGGCCGGCCTACCTGACCGTCGAGGTGGGCTCGCTGGACCAGGGCCGCACCGAGGCGCTGATCGACGATCCGGCCAGCATCAGCCGGGCCAGCCAGTCGGCGGTGGAGGACGTCCGCGCCGGCGTGATGCGGCTGGGGCTGAAGACGCTCGCCTCGGCGGTGCTGGCCACGCTGCTGCTGGCCGCGCTCGTGTTCCGGGACGTCCGGCGTACCGCCTGGGCCGGCGGCCTGGCACTGGTGGTCACCGCCGGCAGCCTCGGCCTCGGCGCCGCCACCCTGCGGCCGCAGGCGATCGAGGAGCCACGGTACGAGGGCCTGCTCGTCAACGCGCCCGCAATCGTCGGTGACGCGCGGCGGATCGCCAACGACTACACGAAGTACGCGGAGCAGTTGCAGCGGCTGGTCGGCAACGTCAGCAAGCTCTACACCACGGTCTCCGCGCTGCCGGTGGTGCAGCCGTCCCCGGGCACCACCCGGGTGCTGCACGTGTCGGACATGCACCTGAACCCGACCGGCTGGCAGTTGATCCGCACCGTGGTCGAGCAGTTCGGCATCGACGTCGTGATCGACACCGGTGACATCACCGACTGGGGCAGCGAGCCGGAGGCGTCCTTCGTCGGCTCGATCGGCCTGCTCAAGAAGCCGTACGTGTTCATCCGCGGCAACCACGACTCGCCCCGCACAGCCGCGGCCGTGGCCCAGCAGCCGAACGCGATCGTGCTGAACAACTCCGTCACGACGGTCGGCGGGCTGACCATCGCCGGGATCGGCGACCCCCGGTTCACGCCGGACAAGGAGACCTCCCCGGCCGGCAGCGGCCTCACCTCGGCCGTCGCCGACCAGGTGATCGGCGCCGGCGAGCAGCTCGCCGCCACGGTCGGGAAGTCGCCGCGGAAGGTGGACGTCGCGCTGGTGCACGACCCGGCGTCGGCCGGGCCGCTCTCCGGCACCTGCCCGCTGGTGCTCTCCGGGCACACCCACTCCCGACAGGTGTCGAAGCTGCCGCAGGCGCCGGGCGAGCAGCCGACCACGCTGATGGTGGAGGGCTCGACCGGCGGGGCCGGACTGCGCGGGCTGGAGGGCGAGAAGCCCACCCCGCTGACCATGACGGTGCTCTACTTCGACCAGCAGAAGCTGCTCCAGGCGTACGACGAGATCACCGTCGGCGGCACCGGACAGTCCCAGGTCAACCTGGAGCGGCACGTCATCCGGGACCCGGCCAAGGGCGACCAGGTGCCGGTCACCCCGACCCCGACGCGCGGCCCGTCGGAGTCGCCCTCGCCGTCGTCGAGCGCCACTTCCCCGAGCCCCACCACCACCGGCTGACGGCACCGCCTCCGCCCGCGCCGGCTGCGGACGCGTGCGCGTGGCCCCCGCGCCATGCGCGCGGTCACGGAAAGCGACGCACACGCGCGGTGGCCCGACCGTTCGCCGCCGCCGTTGCTCTGCACCCATCAGCGGGCAGGCACCGAGCGTCACCGGAGGCCCGGCAACTTCCGCCCCCACCTTCACATCGGCCTAGGTCAGCGCGGTGGTGCGAATCTGGAGGAGTCGTTGCCACCCGGACGCCGCCGTCACCCTGTGCCACCACACGCGCATCACTGCGCGTAACGAGGAGCCGGCCGGGTCAGCGCAGCGCGAGCGCGGCCAGCGCGGCGTTGACGATGCTGCCCGGCAGCAGGTCGTGCAGCTCGTACAGCTCCCGGACGTTGCCGGACTGGCCGAACTCGTCCACCCCGAGCGGCACCGCAGGGGCGCCGACCGCCGAGCCGAGCCAGGCCATCGCGTGCGACGCCGCGTCGTGCACGGTGACCACCGGCACCCGGTCGACGAACGCCGACCGCAGCGCGCCGGCCACGCTCGGCACGGTGGCGGTCCGCACGCCCTGGCGCAGCGTCCGCTGCCATGCCCGGTAGAGCCGGTCCAGGCTGGTCACGTCCACCACGTGCGCCGCCACGCCCTCCTCCGCCAGCTCCGCGGCGGCGGCCAGGACCTCCGGCAGCACCGCGCCGGAGGCGGCGAGCTGCACCACCGGGGCATCCGCCAGATCGGGGTACGCCTGGTGCGCGTCGACGAGCCGGTACGCGCCGGCCACCACCTGCCGCCGCAGCACCGCGTCCCCGAGCCGGGCCCGGGCCGCCTCGAAGGGCGCCTGGTCGATCGGCCGGGTGCTGAGCCGGAAGTAGTACGCCCCGTCCTCGGCCGGCGCGGCGGTCGCGGCCGGCGCGGCGCCACCGGCGATCTGCCCGAGCGCGTCGCAGAGCAGCCAGTCGAGGCTGCCGGCGTACGCGGGCTCCAGGAACGTCACCCCGGGCAGCTCCAGGCCGACCGACGCGGTGATGGTGGACTGGTGCGCGCCGCCCTCCGGGGCCAGCGTGATGCCGGACGGGGTGCCGGCCACCACGAACCGGGAACCGGAGTACGTGCCGTACAGGAACGCGTCCAGGCCGCGCAGCACGAACGGGTCGTAGACCGTGCCGACCGGCAGCAGCGGCTGGCCGGACAGGTCCCACGACAGGCCGAGCTGGCCCAGCAGCAGGAACAGGTTCATCTCCGAGATGCCCAGCTCGATGTGCTGCCCGGCGGGGCTCTCGGTCCAGCGCAGCATCCGGTCCTCGGTCCAGGAACGCTGCTCGGTCGGGGCGAAGACGCCCGTCTTGTTGATGAACCCGGCCAGGTTCGTCGAGGTGGCCACGTCCGGCGCGGTGGTCACCAGGTAGGGCGCCACCTGCGGATCGCGGGCCAGGTCGACCAGCACCCGACCGAAGACCTCCTGGGTGGAGACCGGCTTGTTCGCGCGTACCCGGGTGGTCTCCGGAACGGTGACGCCCAGCGCCCGCTCGCGCGGCGCGCGGGACAGCGCCTCCCGGCGCTCACCGGCCCGGATGCCGGCCGGGGTAGCCGGGTCGAGGCGGTCCCACTCGGTCTCCGGGGTGAGGCCGTGCGCGGCGCGCAACGCGTCGACCTGCTCGGTGGTGAGCAGCGCCGAGTGGTTGCGCGGGTTGCCGGCGATCGGCAGGCCCCAGCCCTTGACCGTGTACGCGAACACCACGCTGGGCCGGTCGGTGACCGCGTCACACTGGGCGTACGCGTCGAGCATGGCCTGCGCGTCGTGCCCGCCCAGGTCGGTGACGAGCGGGCCCAGCTCGTCGTCGCCGATGTCGGCGACGAACGCGGCCACCTCGGCCGGCGCACCGTCCAGGAACTGCTTGCGCAGCGCCGGCCCGGCCAGCCCGAACAGCGACTGGTACTGCTCGTTGGGCATCCGGTCGATCCAGTCGCGCAGCGCCGCGCCGCCCGGCCGGGCGTACGCCTCGGCGAGCTTGCGGCCGTACTTGACCTCCACGACGTGCCAGCCGGCCGCCTCGAACTGGCCGCGCCACTGGTTGATCCGGATGCCGGGGACGACCCGGTCCAGCGACTGGCGGTTGAAGTCGACCAGCCACATCACGTTGCCCAGGCCGGTGGTGGCCGGGTCGGCGACCGCCTCCCAGATGTTGCCCTCGTCCAGCTCGGCGTCGCCGATGAGGGCGACGAACCGGGAGTGCGGGCGCGCGCCGAAGTGCGCGTCGACGTAGCGGCGGGTGACGGCGGCGAACAGCGGCGCGGCGGCGCCCAGGCCGACCGAGCCGGTGGAGAAGTCGACCTCGTCCGGGTCCTTGGTGCGCGACGGGTACGACTGGAGCCCGCCGCGCGCCCGCAGCTTCGGCAGGTACGACCGGTCGAGGTTGCCGAGCAGGTACTGGATCGCGTGGAACACCGGCGAGGCGTGTGGCTTCACCGCCACCCGGTCCTCGGCGTCCAGGTGGTGGAACCAGAGCGCGGTCATCGCGGTGACCAGGGAGGCGCTCGATGCCTGGTGGCCGCCGACCTTCACCCCGTCACCGGTGTCGCGGTCGTGGTTGGCCGCGTCGACGATGCGGGTGGCGAGCCAGAGCACCCGGCGCTGGATCTCGTCGAGGACGTCGAGGTCGTGCTGGTTCACGGTGACTCCATCCGGGCGTCGCCGTTGACGCCCTGTCCGGGGGTGGCGAGGCGTTAGGAAGGGCCCCTTCCCATGCACCAGGCGTTAAGAAGGGGCCCTTCCTTACACGTCAGGCGCCGAGGCGCTCCAGGATCAGCTCGCGGACCGTCTTCGCGTCCGCCTGGCCGCGGGTGGTCTTCATGACCGCGCCGACCAGCGCGCCGGCCGCCGCGACCTTGCCGCTGCGCACCTTGTCGGCGACGTCGGGGTTGGCCGCGATCGCCTCGTCCACGGCGGCGGTGAGCGCGCCGGTGTCCGAGACGACCTCCAGGTTGCGGTTGGTCATGATCTCGGTCGGCGAACCCTCGCCGGCCACCACGCCCTCCAGCACGGTACGGGCCAGCTTGTCGTTGAGCTTGCCGGCGTCGACCAGGCCCTGCAGCTCGGCGACCTGGGCCGGGGTGGCGCCCACGTCGGCCAGCTCCACGCCTGTCTCGTTGGCGCGGCGGGACAGCTCACCCAGCCACCACTTGCGGGCGGCGGCCGGGGTGGCGCCGGCGGCCACGGTCGCCTCGATCAACTCGACCGCGCCGGCGTTGACCACCGACTGCATGTCCAGGTCCGACAGGCCCCAGTCCTGCTGGATCCGCTTGCGGCGCAGCCGCGGCAGCTCCGGCAGGGCGGCCTTCAACTCGGCCACCCACGCGGTGTCCGGCGCGAGCGGCACCAGGTCCGGCTCCGGGAAGTACCGGTAGTCGGTGGCGGTCTCCTTGGACCGGCCCGGGGTGGTGTCGCCGGTGTCCTCGTGGAAGTGCCGGGTCTCCTGGGTGATCCGCCCGCCCGCGTCCAGCACGGACGCCTGGCGCAGCATCTCCGAACGGACCGCCCGCTCGACCGAACGCAGCGAGTTGACGTTCTTGGTCTCGGTGCGGGTGCCCCACTCCTCGCCCGGCCGGTTCAGCGACGTGTTGACGTCGCAGCGCAGCGAGCCCTCCTCCATCCGGACGTCGGAGACGCCCAGGGAGCGGATCACGTCGCGCAGCTCGGCGACGTACGCGCGGGCGACCTCCGGCGCGAGCGCGCCGGTGCCCGGGATCGGCTTGGTGACGATCTCCACCAGCGGGATGCCGGCCCGGTTGTAGTCGACGAGCGACTCGGTGGCGCCGTGGATGCGACCGGTGGCGCCGCCGACGTGCAGCGTCTTGCCGGTGTCCTCCTCCAGGTGCACCCGCTCGATGCCGATGCGCACCAGCTCGCCGTTCACCTCGACGTCCAGGTAGCCGTCGAAGCACAGCGGCTCGTCGTACTGGCTGATCTGGAAGTTCTTCGGCATGTCCGGGTAGAAGTAATTCTTCCGGGCGAACCGGCACCATTCGGCGATCGAGCAGTTCAGCGCGAGCCCGATCCGGATCGTCGCCTCGATGGCGGCCTTGTTCGCCACCGGCAGCGAGCCCGGCAGGCCCAGGCAGACCGGGCAGACCCGGGTGTTCGGCTCGCCGCCGAAGTCGGTCGGGCAACCGCACCACATCTTGGTGTTCGTGCCCAGCTCGACGTGGGTCTCCAGGCCGATCACCGGTTCCCAGCGCGCCACGACCTCGTCGTACGCGGGCAGTGTCGTCGTCATCTGCTCCTGCCTCACAGTGCCGGTGGGGTGAACGTGCCGACGCTGGACTCCAGCGCGGCGGCGACCCGGTACATCCGGTCGTCGGCCATCGTCGGGGCCATGATCTGCAGGCCGACCGGGAGCCCGTCCGAGAGGCCGCACGGGACCGAGATCGCCGGGCCGCCGTACAGGTTCGTCGGGATGGTGAACAGGTCGGCAAGGTACATCTGGTAGGGGTCGGAGGTACGTGCCCCGATCGGGAACGCCACGAACGGCGTGGTCGGCGAGATCAGCGCGTCCACCTGCTCGAACGCGGTGGTGAAGTCGCGGGTGATCAGCGTGCGGACCTTCTGCGCCTGGCCGTAGTAGGCGTCGTAGTAGCCCGAGGACAGGGCGTACGTGCCGATCATGATGCGACGCTTGACCTCCGGGCCGAAGCCGGCCTCCCGGGTCAGCGACATGACCTCCTCCAGCGACCGGTTGCCGTCGTCGCCGACCCGCAGGCCGAACCGGACGCCGTCGAACCGGGCCAGGTTGGAGGAGCACTCGCTGGGCGCGATCAGGTAGTAGGCCGGCAGCGCGTACCTGAAGTGCGGGCAGGAGATCTCGACGATCTCCGCGCCCAGCTTGGCCAGGGCCTCCACCGACTCGCGGAACGCGGCCATCACGCCCGGCTCGGCGCCCTCGCCGGTGAACTCGGTGACCACACCGAGCTTCACGCCGGTCAGGTCACCGCTCGCGCCCAGCCGGGCCGCGCCCACGACGTCCGGCACCGGGGCCGGGATGGAGGTGGAGTCGCGCGGGTCGTGGCCGCCGATCACCTGGTGCAGCAGCGCGGCGTCGAGGACGTTCCGGGCGCACGGGCCGGGCGTGTCCAGCGACGAGGAGAAGGCGACCAGGCCGTACCGGGAGGTGCCGCCGTAGGTGGGCTTGGCGCCGACGGTGCCGGTGACCGCGCCGGGCTGGCGGATCGAGCCGCCGGTGTCCGAACCGATCGACAGCGGCGCCTCGTACGCGGCCAGCGCCGCGGCGCTGCCGCCGCCGGAGCCGCCCGGGATCCGGTCGGTGTCCCACGGGTTGCGGGTCGGCCCGTACGCGGAGTATTCGGTGGAGGAGCCCATGGCGAACTCGTCCATGTTGGTCTTGCCGAGCATCACCGTGCCGGCGGCGCGCAGCCGCTCGACGATCGTCGAGTCGTACGGGGGACGCCAGCCCTCCAGGATCTTCGACCCGACGGTGGTGGGCACGCCCTTGGTGGTGAGCACGTCCTTCACCGCGACCGGCACGCCGGCCAGCGGGCCCAGCTCCTCGCCGGCGGCCCGACGCTCGTCCACGGCCCGCGCGGCGGCCAGGGCCCCCTCGGTGTCGACGTGCAAAAAGGCGTGCACCCGCTCGTCGACCGCGCCGATCCGGTCCAGGTGGGCCTGGGTGACCTCGACCGCGGAGGTCTCACCGGTGGCCACCAGACCGGCGAGGTCGACGGCGCTGAGCTTCGTCAGGTCGGTCACGATGCCACATCCTCGTCCAGGATCCGCGGGACGCGGAACCGCTGCTCCTCGGCGTCGGGCGCGCCCGACAGCACCTCCTGCGGGGTCAGGCTCGGCGTCACCACGTCCTCCCGGAGCACGTTGGTCAGCGGCACCGAGTGGGACGTCGGCGGGATGTCCGCCGCGGCGACCTCGCCGACCTGCGCGACCGACTGGAGGATCACGTCCAGCTGACCGGCGAAGGTGTCCAACTCCTCCTCGGTGACGGCGAGCCGCGACAGTCGCGCGAGGTGCGCGACCTCCTCGCGGGAGATGGCGGCCATCGGGTGCCCCCTTCGTGGCTGTCCTGAGACGTCTGCGTGTGCCGGCCGCGCGCGACGGCTGAGCGATGACGCGCGGTGACCGGAGCGAGTCTATTGTCCCGCGGTCACGACGACGCCCTCGACTCCCCCTCCGAGCCGCCCCGGCCGCCCGCCTCGGCGACCGCCGGACGCACCGGGCGGTAGCGCGACAGCCAGGCGGCCAGCTCCTCCGCCGGCATCGGCCGGGCGTGGAACCAGCCCTGCGCCACGTCGCAGCCGGCGGCGTGCAGCAGCCGCCAGGTGCGCTCGTCCTCCACCCCCTCGGCCACCACCCGCAGCCCGAGCGCCCCGGCCAGCTCGATCATCGAGCGGACGATCGCCGCGTCGTCCGGGTCGTCGGCCATCCCCAGCACGAACGAGCGGTCCACCTTCACCTCGGACAGCGGCAGCCGGCGCAGGTGCTGCAACGAGGAGTAGCCGGTGCCGAAGTCGTCCAGGGCGATGCCGACCCCGATCCGGTGCAACTGGGTGATGCTGGCCAGGACCCGCCGGGGGTCGGCCATCAACGCGCCCTCGGTGATCTCGACCTGGAGCCGCTCCGGCGGCACGCCGTAGCGGGTCAGCCGGTCGGCGATCTGGTCGGCGATCTCGCCGGTGTGCAGGTCCCGGACGCTGACGTTGAGCGCGGCGCGCAGGGTGAGCCCGGCCGCCGACCACTTGGCGAGCTGCTCCACCACGTCGTCCACCACCCGGCGGGTGAGCAGCCGCATGACCGCGCTCTGCTCGGCGACCTGGATCAGCTCACCCGGGTCGACCATCCCGCGGCGCGGATGCCGCCACCGCAGCAGCGCCTCGACGCCGACCACCTCGCCTGTCGCGATGGCGATCTGCGGCTGGTAGTACATGGTGATCTCACCCGGGTCACCGGCCGGATCGTCCGGCTCCCGCACCGCCGGCCGGTGCGAGCCGGCGGGAGGAGGTGGACTGGTCCGGCAAGACCGACCACCTGACCGAGGGTTGGCGGGACCGGTTCGCCACCGAGGCGGCGCGGCTGGTCGAGG
>NZ_CADEAU010000112.1 GCF_902825405.1 Micromonospora maritima
GGCTGCGCGCCGCCCTCGCCGCCGCCCGCCGCTACGCGGACAGCTGACGGACGGGCGTCGGGCCGGCGGGACCGTCCGCCGGCCCGGCGCTCAGTCCACCTCGGCGGGAAGGGTCAACCGCATCGCCGGGTCCGCGGTCTCCCGGAAGCCCAGCGCGCGGTAGAGCGGCCGGCCGGCGTCCGTCGCCCGCAGATCGATCCGGCGTACGCCCCGACCGTGGAACCAGGCCAGCAGCGCGGCGACGCAGGCGCGACTGTGGCCCCGCCGCCGGTGCGCCGGGTCGGTGCTCACGTTGAAGACGTACCCGACCAGACCGCTCGGATCGTCCGGGCCACCCAGCCGCCGCTCGACCGTGCCCACCGCGCACGCCGCCAACGAGATGCCCTCCGGCGCGTCGACCACGAAGGCGGCCAGCCACGGATCGGGCTCCGACAGCCAGGCGCGCAGGTTGCCCCGCGCCGTCTCCTGCCATCGGCCCGGCGCGGTCGGCGTGCCACTCATCGCGGCGAGCATCAGCCCGCGCAGCCGGACCAGCTCGTCGGCGTCCGCCGGCACCGCCGGACGCACGTCACCCGTCACCACGCCGGCTCAGACCGGGCGGCGGCCGGCGAAGCCGCACTCGACCCGGTGGTACCAGCGGACGTCGGTGTCACCCTCCAGCCAGCACCAGAGCACCGCCCGCCCGTCCCGCTCGCCGGGGAAGTCGAGCAGCACCGGGGCGATCCCCTTGACCTCGATGCCGTGCTGGTGGAACTCCTCCACGACGGCGTGCAGCCGGGCCTCCAGGGCCTTCACCTCCGCGAGCCCGCCGAGCGCGCTGGCGCCGTGGTCGGCCAGGTCGACCCGCAGCTCGGCGAGGTCGGCCCGGTGCCGGATCAGCTCGTCGACGCGCGGCCGCAGCGTGGCGACCAGGTGTCGCGCCTGGGCGAGAGTGAACACCGGGCCAGTATGGGGCACGACGTGACCCGAGGGCGGCCCGTCATCCACGCCTCGCGGTGGTGTCGTACCCGGCCTCCCGCACGTCGGCCTGCCGGCCGCGGAGGGCACACGTCGCGGTCCTCGACGACTGCCGCGTCGGGCCGTCTTCGGCGGCGGGGCGGTCGACGTCCTGTGCACCGCCGGCCACGAGCTGCGACCATGGCGGGGCCGGCGAAACGTCCACGAGGTCACGGACCGAACGCTCGCCCTGATGTCGTTGCGCGGAGGATGAATGAACGTCGACGAGGCAAAGCGCAGGGTACGTGACACCGTCTGGGCCCGGCTGGACGGTGCCGGCCAGGCACTCCCGCCCGGCGCGCACGGGCGCATCCCCCACTTCGTCGGTGCCGAGGCAGCCGCCGAGCGGCTCGCGCGGCACGACGCCTGGCGTCGTGCCGACGTCGTCAAGTCCAATCCCGACACGGCGCAGCTGCCCGTGCGGCTCCGGGCGCTCGCCGACGGGAAGCTCCTCTACATGGCGGTACCGAAGATCGCCGACATCCGGCCCTTCTACCTGTTGGATCCGGCCGACCTCGACTCCGCAACCCCCGACATCGCCACCGGCGGCGGCGCGGCAGGTCACTTGCCGAAGGTCGGTATCAGCGAGATGAGACCGGTGGACCTGGTGGTGTGCGGGAGCGTCGCGGTCAACCGTGACGGCGTACGGGTCGGAAAGGGCGCCGGCTACTCCGACATCGAGATCGCGCTGCTCACCGAGGCCGGCCTGATCGGCCCCGCCACCGTCCTCGCCACGACCGTCCACCAACTGCAGATCGTCGACGGGCCGCTCCCGGAATCGGTGCACGACGTCGGCGTCGATGTGATCGTCACGCCGGACGAGGTGATCGAGTGCCCGCGCCGCCCACGCCCCGGCGGCATCTACTGGGAGAGCCTCAGTGCCCAGAAGATCGACGCCATCCCGGTTCTCAAGGAGGCGTCGACACCTCGATGAGCCCGGCGCGGTCAGGCGGCTCCCGCCTCAACCTCAGTCCGCCTGGGCGGCCAGTTCGCGGGCCCGGTCCCGGGCCGCCTCCAGCGCCGCCAGCATGGCCGCGCGTACCCCGTGGTTCTCCAGCTCGCGGATCGCGGAGATGGTGGTGCCGGCCGGCGAGGTGACCGCCTCGCGCAGCTTCACCGGGTGCTCCCCGGAGTCGCGCAGCATCACCGCCGAGCCGATGGCGGTCTGCACGATCAGCTCGTGCGCCACCTGGCGGGGCAGGCCGAGCAGGATGCCGGCGTCGATCATCGCCTCGACCAGCAGGTAGAAGTAGGCCGGGCCGGAGCCGGAGAGCGCGGTGACCGCGTCCTGCTGGGACTCGGGCACCCGGACGGTGGCGCCGAGCGGGGAGAACATCTCCTCGGCCAGCGCCAGGTGCTCCCCGGTGGCGTACGCGCCGGCCGAGATGGCGCTCATCGCCTCGTCGACCAGCGCCGGGGTGTTGGTCATCACCCGGACCACCGGGGTGCCCTCGGGCAGCCGCCGGTTGAAGAAGGCTGTCGGCAGGCCGGCGCAGAGCGAGATCACCAGCTTGCCGGCGGGGACCTTGGGGCCGATCTCGTCGAGCAGCGCGGCGGCGTCCTGCGGCTTGACCGAGACGGCCAGCACGTCGGCCTCCTCGACCGCGGTCGGGTTGTCGACCACCCGCACGCCGTAGCGGTCGGTCAGCTCCTGCGCGCGGGCGGGCCGGCGGGCGGTGGCGAGCAGCCGCTCGACCGGCCAGCCGGAGCGGAGCAGCCCGGAGAGCATCAGCTCGCCGATCTTGCCCGCGCCGATCACCGCGACCGTGTGCCCGCCCACCGTGCCTCCTCGTCCCACTCCGACAACTGTTGAAAGGGGCCCCCTGCTATGCACGAGGCGTTAACAGGGGGCCCCTCCTTACCTCTCAGCTGCCGAAGAAGACCTCGGCCTCGGCGTACCGCTCCAGCGGCACGGTCTTCAGCTCCCGGGTGGCCTCGGCCAGCGGAACCCGGACGATGTCCGTGCTCTGCATGGCGACCATCTTGCCCCAGTCGCCCTCGTGCACCGCGTCGATGGCCTGGAGGCCGAGCCGGGTGGCGAGCACCCGGTCGAACGCGGTCGGGGTGCCGCCGCGCTGGATGTGGCCGAGCACCACGGTGCGGGCCTCCTTGCCGGTCTTCGCCTCCAACTGCTCGGCCAGCCACTGGCCGATGCCGCCGAGACGGACGTGGCCGAAGGAGTCGAGCTCCTGGTTGTGCAGCACCATCTGGCCGTCCAGCGGCTGGGCGCCCTCGGCGACCACGACGATCGGGGCGTACTGGTGCTGGAAGCGCTTCTCGACGTAGCCGGCGACCTGCTCGACGTCGAACTGCCGCTCCGGCAGCAGGATCACGTTGGCGCCACCGGCGAGGCCGGCGTGCAGGGCGATCCAGCCGGCGTGCCGGCCCATCACCTCGACGACCAGGGTGCGGTGGTGGCTCTCCGCGGTGGTGTGCAGGCGGTCGATCGCCTCCATCGCGATGTTGACCGCGGTGTCGAAGCCGAAGGTGTAGTCGGTGGCGCCGAGGTCGTTGTCGATCGTCTTCGGCACGCCGACCACGTTGACGCCCAGCTCGTGGAGCTTGGTGGCGACACCGAGGGTGTCCTCGCCGCCGATCGCGATCAGGGCGTCCACGCCCTGCGCGGCGAGGTTCTCCTTGATCCGCTCCACGCCGTTCTCGATCTTGAACGGGTTGGTCCGGGAGGAGCCGAGGATGGTGCCGCCGCGCGGCAGGATGCCGCGCACCTCCGCGATGCCCAGCGGCTTGGTCAGGCCCTCCAGCGGGCCCTTCCAGCCGTCCCGGAAGCCCACGAACTCGTGACCGTAGGTGGCGACGCCCTTGCGGACCACCGCCCGAATGACCGCGTTGAGACCTGGGCAGTCGCCGCCGCCGGTGAGCACGCCGATACGCATGATCTGCTCATCCTCCTGGAGCATCAGGTGAAGCCCGGATAAGCCCCAGGATATGTGTCAGATCAGACCATCGGCGCCGTTGCCGGCCCGGGGCGGGCCGTCAGTGCGAACTGTAGTCGTCGCTGGTGCGCGCCGACACCGCGCCCCGGCCCGTCCCGACCGCCGGACCGGCTACCGGTCAGTAGCTGACCTCGTGGTTCTCCCCCGCCTTCGGCGGCTTGCCGGTGACCGCCGCCTTGGCGAAGCCGAGCAGGTTGACCACCGTGCTGCCCGGCGAGTCCCAGTACTCCGCCGAACCGGCGTGCACCTTGATCAACGTGATGCCCGGCGTGTCCAGGCCGTCCGGGAACCACGCCTTGAGCAGCGGATTCCACAGCTTCTCGGCGCGCGCCCGGTCCCACTCCTCGGTGGCGGTGCCGGCCACCGACACCCAGACGTTGTGCCGCTGGTCCGAGAAACCGACGTTGACCTGCGGGTTCACCCGGATCTGGCGGACCTTGGCCGAGTCGGCGTAGGCGAAGAACCAGAGGTCCCCGTCGAACTCCGCCTCCTGCAGCCCCATCGGGCGGCTGACCAGACGCCCGTCCACCGCGCTGGTCGTGAGCAGGCAGATCCGAGCGTCCCGGATCAGTTCGGTGACCCGGCTGCGGGCCTCGGCGGCGTTGGTCGGCTCGTTGCTCATGGGCACTCCTGTCTCGGATCGGCGTGATGCCGCTCCGGTGCCCCGGGCGGAACGGGTCAAACCTCCCGAGTCGTCATCGCCCGCCAGCGGGCCAGGTTGTGCCGGGCGTCGACGAGCGCGTCGTGCCGGTCCGCCTCGGCGTCGGGCAGCCGGGGCCGCCCCCGGTCGTCCCAGAGCTGGCGCAGCTCCTTGGTGAACCGGGGGATCTCCCGCGGCAGCGCCGGCATGGCGCCCCAGAGCTGGGCCAGCACCACGTGGTCGTACGCCGCGTACCAGGCCCAGAGCTCCAGCTGCTCGCCCGGGCGGTCCCGCACCGGCGCCAGCAGGAACTCGTGCAGGTCGTCCCGGATCCGCTCGCGCGAACGCCAGGCCCGGTCGGCCGGCGAGGGCAGCTTGTCCAGCACGTTGCGCCGCACCCAGGGCACCGCCCGGGAGTCGTCGAACTCGGTGGAGACCGCGTAGAACTCGCGGCCGTACTCGTCGACGACGCCGATCGACACCAGGTCGACGGTGCGGCCGTCCTCGATGAATTCGCAGTCGTAGAAATAGCGGTAGACCATCGTCCCCATCCTCGCCCATCACCGTCGCGGGGTCGCCGCCGGGGCGTCCGCCGAGGTCGGCGCGGTGCCGCCCGCCGACCCGGCATGGTCACGGAAGTGTTTCCAGGGGTGTACAGCACGCGACGGGGACGTCATGATCTGATGTGTACCGCCGTCGGGCGCCGAACCGGTTGAGCTGCTTCTTGCCGGGACTGAGAGCTTCACCCGGTGTGCGAGTGGTGACTTCTGACCGGGGAGGGGTTGGGCCGTGGAGTCTCGCCTGCCGGAGCCGGGTGACGCGCTCACGGGCGTGGAGATGTTCGCCGGGCTGGAGCCGGAGGTGCGCCAGCGGGTCATCGCCGCAGCCGTCCCGCGCACCTACCGCAAGGGTCAGCTTCTCTTCGTCGAGAACGACCCCGGCGAGTCGCTGATCGTGCTGCGCCGCGGCGCCGTGGCGGTGTTCCGCACCGCGCCCACCGGCGAGCGGGCCGTGCTGTCGGTGATCCGACCCCCCGACGTGCTGGGTGAGGTCTCCCTGCTGGACGCCTCGACCCGGTCCGCCTCCGCCGAGGCCATCGAGGACTGCGCGGCGCTCGCGCTGTCCCGGCCCGCCTTCATGGAGCTGGTCCACTCCAACCCGCGCATCCTCGACGCGGTGATGCGCTCGCTGGGCCAGCTGATCCGCCGGCTCACCGAGCAGAACGCCGACCACGTCTTCCTCGACCTGCCCGGCCGGGTGGCCAAGACGCTGGTCCGGCTGGCCGGCGAGAGCCAGGCCCCGATGATCACGATCGAGCTGAACCAGAGCCAGCTCGCCGAGATGGCCGGCGGCTCGCGGCAGAGCGTCAACCAGGCCATCGGCTCGTTCGCCAGCCGCGGCTGGCTGCGCACCGAGGGGCGCCGGATCGTGGTCACCGACGTGGCCGCGCTGCGCCGCCGCGCCGGCATGAGCGACCGCTGACGGATACGCGACGAGGGCCGGGGCGACACGCCCCGGCCCTCGTCGTACGCGGTCGGTCAGACGCCGGCGCTGCCCGGCCCCGCCCAGGCGGTGGTGCTGCCCGGGCCGGCCCACTCGTTCTTGTCCTTGCCCCCGGCGGAGCCTTCGCTGACGATGCCCTCGGCCTGCAGGCTGGCCAGGGTCGCCGCGTCCACGTCGACGGACTCGCCCGCCGAGTGGGCGACGCCGTCGCCGTCGGTCCAGTCGCTCTCCAGCTTCACGAACACCATGAGATCCCCCTTTGTCACGTCGTCCTCGTCCGGCGGGGATGAATGTAGTCGCCGGGCACGCCCTCGACCGCCCGGACGACTGTCCACAAACCAACAGCCCGGTACCTGACATTGGCGGCGCCCGGGATACTCACGGTGACGCCGCGGGGGGCGGCGCCCGGCCGACACCGGCCGACCGACCCAGTGGAGGCCTGTCATCTCCGCGCAGTGTGACCGTTGTGGACGTACCGCGGCCGACGGCGACCGGTTCTGCGGTGGATGCGGCGCCGAGCTGGGCGCGGTCTGCCCGCACTGCCTGCGCCCGCTCGCGACCGACGTGGCGTTCTGCACCACGTGCGGCTCGCCGCGCCCGGGCGCCCGGCAGTCGGTGCCCACGCCGCAGGAGGACCGGCGCCGGGTGAGCGTGCTCTTCGTCGACCTCATCGACTTCACGCCGTACGTCGAGCGCGCCGACCCGGAGCAGGTGCGCGGCATGCAGACCGGATTCTTCTCCGCCGCCCGCCGGGTGGTCGGGCAGTACGGCGGCGTGGTGGAGAAGTACATCGGCGACGCGGTCATGGCGCTCTTCGGCGCCCCGGTGGCCACCGAGACCGACGCGCTGCGGTGCGTCCGGGCCGGGCTGGAGCTGCAACGGGTGCTGACCCGGTTCACCCCCAGCGGCCAGGACGAGATGCGCTTCCGGGTCGGGGTGGCCACCGGGGAGGCGCTCGTCGACGTGGCCGCGGCCCGCGACGGCGGACAGGCGATCGTCGCCGGGGACGTGGTGAACACCGCCTCCCGGATGCAGTCGGTCTCCCCGCCCGGCGGCGTGCTGGTCTGCGGCGTCACCCACGCGCTGACCAAGGACGCCATCCGCTACGACGAACAGCCGCCGGTCACCCTGCGCGGCCGCTCCTCCCCCACCGAGGTCTGGCTGGCGCTCGCCCCGGTCCGCCGCCAACCCACCGACCGGGAGCCGGACACCACCCCGCTGATCGACCGCGAGCACGAGCTGGGCCTGCTGGTCAACGCGCTGCACCGCTCGCTGCGCGACCGGCTGCCGCAGGTGGTGACCGTGTTCGGCCGGGCCGGGCTGGGCAAGAGCCGGCTGGTCCGGGAGCTGCACCGGCACGCCGGCCGGCTGGTCGACGAACCGCTGACCTGGCGTACCGGGCGGTGCCCACCGTTCGGCGAGAACGTCACGTTCGCCGCGCTTGCCGACATCGTCAAGACCGAGGCCGGCATCCTCGACACCGATCCCGCCTCGACCGCCGCCCAGCGCCTCGCCGCCGCCGTCGCCGAGCTGGTCGGCCCCACCGAACGCACCCGCCTGGTGGACGCGCTGCGCCCGCTGGTCGGGCTGGCCGGCACCACGCTGCCGGCCGAGGAGGCGGAGTCGGCGTGGCGCCGGTTCCTGCTGGCGCTCGCGGCCCGCCGCCCGACCGTGCTGGTCTTCGAGGACCTGCACTGGGCCGACGACGCCATGCTGCGCTTCGTCGAGCTGCTCGGCGCCGCCGCCCGCGAGGTGCCGCTGCTGCTGCTCTGCACCGCCCGACCGGAGCTGGTCGACCGGGACCCGAGCTGGGCGGGGACGATCACCGGCTCGGTCACCGTCACGCTGCCGCCGCTGCGGGACACCGGCATCGCGTCGCTCTACGCGCACATGTTCGGCCAGGCCGCGTTCCCGGCCGAGATGCTCACCCCGCTGGTCGAGGTGGCCGGCGGCAACCCGCTCTACGCCCACGAGTACGTCCGGATGCTGATCGAGCAGGGCGCGCTGCGCCAGTCCGGGCGCGGCTGGTCGCTGGAGAAGCACCTCGACCTGCCGATGCCGGAGAGCGTGCACTCGGTCATCGCCAACCGGGTCGACCTGCTCGACGCCAAGGACCGGGCGGTGCTGCTGGCCGCCTCGGTCGTCGGCGTGCAGTTCTGGCCCGGCGCGGTCGCGGCCGCGCTGGGGCAGCCGGTGGAGTCGGTGGAACGCGCGCTGCGCCGGCTGGAGCAGCGCGACTTCGTGCACGAGCAGTCGGCGTCCACCATGGCCGGGCAGGCCGAGTTCCGGTTCCGGCACGTGCTGGTCCGCGACGTCTGCTACCAGCGGCTGCCCCGCACCGAGCGGGTGGCCCGGCACGAGCGGACCGCGGACTGGCTGGACGCGTTGTCGCAGACCCGGGACACCGACCTGGCCGAGGTCCTCGCCCACCACCGCTGGGCGGCCCACGAGATCGCCCGGACGCTCGGCCTGCCGACGCACCGCTACGCCGGCCCGGCCCGCGCCGCGCTGCACCGGGCGGCCCGGCGGGCGTACGCCCTGCACGGGCTGGACGCCGCCGCCGCGCACGCCGGCCGCGCGCTCGGCCTGGCCGACGACACCGACCCGGTGGGCCGGCTGCAACTGGAGCTGCTGGCCACCGAGATCTCGTTCTACCGCGACGGCAACGCGTTCCTGTCCGGCGGCGGGCCGGAGCAGTTGCAGGCACTGGCCGACCGGCTGCTCGCGCACGGCGACGACGCCTGCGCGGCCCGGGCGTGGACGCTGCTCGGCCAGGCCGCCTGGCTGCGCGCCGACCGGACGGTGGCGGTGGCCTGCCTGGACCGTGCGGTGGGGCTGTTCGAGCCGCTGCCGGACAGCGCGCAGAAGGCCGACGCGTACGCCGAGCTGGGCCGGCTGCACATGCTCAACTACGAGCGGGACGCGGCGGTGTCCGCAGCCGAGACCGCGGCGGAGATCGCCGAGCGGCTGGGCCTGACCGAGACCCGCACCAACGCCCGGGTCACCGCCGCCACCGCCCGCTACCAGGCCGGCGACCGGTCCGGGCTGGACGACCTGCGCGCCATCGTCGAGTTCAGCCGGGGGCAGCAGCTGCTGGCGCTGCACCGGGCGGTGCAGAACCTGGCGTACGCGGTCCGCGAGGAGGGTGACTGGCTGCGCTCCGACGCGCTGCTGACCGCCGGCCCGACCCGGACGGCCAGCGGGCAGACGCTGACCACGAGCTATTCCGGCGAGGCGATGCGGGCCTACTTCGACGGCGACTTCGCCCGGCTGCTCGCCGCCGCCGACGCGTTCGTGGACACCCCCACCGGCGGGTGGGACATGCAGGTGCGCGGCCTGCGGTCCTGCCTGCGGGTGCTGCGCGGCCAGCCGGTGCCGCCCGCGCCCCGCGCCGCCGAGGGGACCGGGTCGCCGTACCCCGACGACGTGTCGGCGGCGCTGGACGGGGCCCGGCGCAGCGGCTTCCACCGCCCGCACTGGACCATGCTCGGCATGGCCGCGCTCTGCCGCGCGTTGCAGGGTCGGGCCGGGGAGGCGGCGGAGCTGGTCGACGAGCTGGCCGGCTCCTGGTCGAGGGTGCCGGCCCTGGCCAGCGGCGAGTGGATCGCCGCGGCGGCGTACGCGGCGGCCCTGTCCGGGCGGGACGCGGCGGTGCGGGTGCGCGCGATGCTGGACCGGCTCGGGCACCGGACGCCCTGGTCGGAGGCGGCGCTGCGGACGGTGACCGGCGCCGTGGCGGCGGCGGACGGCGACCACCGTCGGGCCGCCGAGCTGCACCTGGCCGGCGCGGAGATCTACGCCGGCATCCCGGACGTCACCGACCGGATGCTGGCGCTGGCGCTGGCCGTCGGGGAGCTGACGCTGGCCGGCGACCCGGGGGCGGCCGGTCCGCTGGCCGAGGTGCACGCGTTCGCCCAGCGCAACGAGGCGCCCGGGCTGTTGGCGCTGGCCCGGCGTCCGGTGCCCGACGCCGGCCCGGCGATGGCGTGCTGACCCGCCCGGCGACGCCTCAGGCCGGCACCGCCTCCCGGGGCGCGGCCTTCGCCTTCTGGGCGTACGTGTCCACGTACTCGCGGCCGGAGAGCTCCATCAGCTCGTACATGATCTCGTCGGTGACGGCCCGCTCGACGAACCGGTCGCCGGCCATGCCGGCGTAGCGGGAGAAGTCGAGCGGCGGCCCGAAGCGGATCCGGACCCGGCCGAGGTTGGGCACGATCTGCCCGGTCGGCTGGATGGCGTCGGAGTTGAGCATGGCCATCGGGACCACCGGCGCTCCGCTCTCCAGGGCGAGCCGGGCGACACCCGTCTTGCCCCGGTAGAGCCGGCCGTCCGGGGAGCGGGTGCCCTCGGGGTAGATGCCGGCGATGCCACCGGCGCGCAGCACCCGGAGCTGGGTGTCGAGGGCCGCCCGGGCGGCCCGGCCGCCGGTGCGGTCGACCGGGATGGTGCCCGATCCGACGAAGAACATCTTGGTCAGCCACCCCTTCAGTCCCTTGCCGGTGAAGTATTCGGCTTTTGCGATGAAGGTGACTTTTCGCTTCACGATCAGCGGCGTGAAGATGGAGTCGGAGAACGACAGGTGGTTGCTGGCCAGGATCACCGGACCGGTCGCCGGCACGTGCTCCAGACCCTCGACCTGCGGGCGGAAGACCAGCCGCAACACTGGGCCGAGGATGATGTACTTCAGCAGCCAGTACAGCACCGGGGTCCTTCCGGGTGGGGTGGCGACGCGCGGGACCGTGCGGGAAGAGGGTACGAAGCACGAGCGGCACGCCACAACGCACTCCCGGAACCGGGTGCCGGCGTGTCAGGATTCAGAGCACGACGGCGAAGGGGGTGTCCGGTGTCAGGGGGCGGGCCCCGTCGGGGACGGCGGGACAACGGGCTCGACGCGGCCGAGTACGCGGTCGCGGGCGACGTCGATCCGCGCGTGGGTGAGCACCTGCTCGACGTGCTCGCCGCCGGCGGCATCGCGGCATACCTTCAGCCCTCGGCCGACCTGAACCCGGTGACCCGCACCACCACCGTCCCGGCCCGACCGGTCGACCGGCTCTACGTCGACAGGTCGCACCTGACCACCGCGCGGGACTACCTCACCCAGCTCGCCGACGAGGGGTCCGACGACCCGCCCCGCCCGGACGAGCCGGACATCGAGGCCGAGTGGGCCAAGATCGTCGCCGGCTTCCACACCACGCCGACCGCCGGCAGCCACCCCTGGCCGGCCGCCGAGGACGTGGACGACCCGGTCCCGCCGGCCGGCGCCGCCGCCGGCCGCGCCGAGGAGCCGGCCGGTCCGACCGCCACCGACGTACGCCGCCTGCCCTACGCGGCGGACGTCTCCGGCGTCTCGCTCGGCCGGGACCGGTCCGACGAGCCCTCGCTGCTGGACGGGCTGGACACGTTCGGCGCCGACCTGCCGGGCGACGCGGAGGAGGAGCACTACACCCCGCCCCCGCCGCCGCCGCTGCCGCGCTTCTCGAAGTACGCGGTGCTGGGCGTGCTCTGCGTCGTCGTCGGCTTCCTGCTCTTCCTCTCCCCCACCGTGGTGTCGCTGGTCGACCCGTCGGTGGTGACGCTGCTCGGCTTCACCGGCATCCTGGCCGGCTTCGTGATGCTCGTGTGGCGGCTGCGACCGGGCGACCGGGACGAGGACGACCCGGACAACGGCGCGGTGGTCTGAGGCCGCGTAGAGCGGCCGCCCGGATCGCGGGACGCTCCGCGCCCCGGCTCACCGCGTAACAAGGGTGTAACTTACGGTCAGTAGGAATACCGCTGAACGTCACTTCCCGCACCGGCTGTCCGGATTGCGTCCCCTCCGGGCACCGGTCCCCTGCTGAGCGGAATGCCCGAGATGCGACAGAGCCCCCTCGTGGTGGTGGCCAACCGCCTCCCCATCGACGACAGTGTGGCGCCCGACGGCGCCTTCGAGTGGCGCCGCAGCCCCGGCGGCCTGGTGAGCGCCCTGCACCCCCTGCTCCGGCACACCCCGGCCACCTGGGTCGGCTGGGCCGGCGGCACCGGTCCGGCACCCGCCCTGCCCGACGTGGACGGGGTCCGGATGCACACCGTCCCGCTGACCGGTGAGGACTTCCGCGACCACTACGAGGGCTTCGCCAACGCCACCCTCTGGCCGCTCTACCACGACGCGGTGGAGCAGCCGGAGTACCACCGCCGCTGGTGGGAGGCGTACCAGCGGGTCAACCAGCGGTTCGCCGAGGCCGCCGCCGAGGTGGCCGAGCCGGGCGGGCTCGTCTGGGTGCAGGACTACCACCTCCAGCTGGTGCCCGGCCTGCTCCGCGGCCTGCGCCCCGACCTGCGGATCGGCTTCTTCCTGCACGTGCCGTTCCCGCCCCCGGAGCTGTTCATGCAGCTGCCCCGCCGGGCCGAGCTGCTGCGCGGCATGCTCGGCGCCGACCTGATCGGCTTCCAGCGGGCCCAGGCCGCGCACAACTTCGCCCAGCTCGCCGCGAAGGTGCTCGGCCTGTCCGCGACCGACCGGCGGATCGCCGTCGACGACCGGGTGGTGCGCATCGGGGCGTTCCCGGTCGCCATCGACACCGCCGAGATGGCCGCGCTCGCGGCCCGGCCCGAGGTCGCCGACCGGGCCCGCCGGCTGCGGCAGGACCTCGGCCAGCCGGAGAAGGTGATCCTCAGCGTCGACCGGATGGACTACACCAAGGGCATCGAGCAGCGGCTGAAGGCCTACCGCGAGCTGCTGGCCAGCGGCGACGTCAAGGTGCGGGACACCGTGCTGGTGCAGGTGGCGGTGCCCAGCCGGGACCGGGTCGGGCAGTACCAGATCCTGCGCGACCGGGTGGAGCACCAGGTCGGCCGGATCAACGGGGAGTTCGGCCGGGTCGGCGAGCCGGCGATCCACTACCTCACCCAGCCGTTCGACCGGGCCGAGCTGGTCGCGCTCTACCGGGTCGCCGACGTGATGGCGGTGACCCCGCTGCGCGACGGGATGAACCTGGTCGCCAAGGAGTACGTCGCGGCCCGGGTCGACGGCACCGGCGCGCTGCTGCTCAGCGAGTTCGCCGGCGCGGCCGCCGAACTGGAGCAGGCGTACCTGGTCAACCCGCACGACCTGGACGGCCTGAAGCAGGGGCTGCTCGCCGCGCTGCGGGCCGGCCCGGAGGACGTCGCGGCCCGGATGCGGGCGATGCGGGAGCACGTGGCCCACAACGACATCCACGCGTGGGCGGGGTCCTACCTGAGCGCGCTGGAGGAGAGCGGCTCGCTGCTGGGCCGCCGCGCCACCCCCCGCTGAGCCGACGCCCGGCGCCCGGCGCTCAGTCGCGCGCGGCGGGCGCCGGGTCCTTGTCCAGCCAGTCCAGGATCGCGTCGATCGGCTCCCGCCAGCGGGCGTCGAGCATCAGGTCGTGGCCCATGCCGGGGAACAGCAGCGGCGCGGAGGCATA
>NZ_CADEAU010000113.1 GCF_902825405.1 Micromonospora maritima
CCAGGCGCTCGCCGCCCTCGGGGTGGACGCCGCCGACCTGGACGTCGACCCGGTCGCCGCGCCCGCGCCGTCGGCCTCGGGTGCGCCGGACGAGCAGGCCCGACCGGACCGCAAGGCCGGCGCCCAGGAGTGGCGCAAGCGGCACCGCGCCCGGGTGCTGCTGCGCAAGAACACCCTGCACGGCGAGGTCGTGGTGCAGACCAAGGAGGGCACGAAGACCGTCGCGGTGCAGCGCGGGCAGGTCACCGCGATCGACGACAGGTCGATGACGGTGAAGTCCGCCGACGGCTTCACGAAGACCTGGACGTACGACGAGAAGCTGCGGGTGGTCGAGCGCCGCTCCACCATTCGGTCGAGCGACATCAAGATCGGCACCACGGTCGGCGTCGCCGGAACCACCCAGGGTGACGGTGGGGTGGCCCGACTGGTCGTCGTGCCGGCCAAGCAGGGCTGACCGGGCGGCCTGTGGGTGACCCCGGGGATTTGCCAGGCTAGGCTATGCCCCGACCTGCCGCCGCCGTTGTGGAGAACCCGTGAAGCTCTCGATCCTCATGCCGGTCTACAACGAGGAAGAACGCATCGCGGACGCCCTCAAGCAGGCGTTGGCGGTGGACTACCCCTGCGAGATCGAGCTGGTCGTCGTGGACGACGGCAGCCGCGACGGCACCGGCGAGGTGCTCGGCCGGGTGGACGACGCCCGCCTGCGGGTGATCACCCACCCGCGCAACGCCGGCAAGGGCGCGGCCATCAAGACCGCCGTGGACAACGCCGAGGGTGAGTACATGGTCATCCTCGACGCCGACCTGGAGTACGACCCGCAGGACATCCCGCGCCTGCTGGAGCCGGTGCTCGACGGCCGGGCCACCGTGGTCTACGGCAACCGCACCTTCGGCAGCCACAGCTCCTACAGCTTCTGGTACGTGATGGGCAACAAGGGCGTCACGCTGGCGGCCAACGTGCTCTACAACTCGTACATCGGCGACCTGGAGACCTGCTTCAAGCTGATGCCGCTGGCGCTCTACCGCTCGCTCCAGGTGCGCTCCCGCGGCTTCGGCATGGAGGCCGAGGTCACCGGCAAGCTGCTCCGCCAGCGGATCCGCCCCTACGAGGTGCCGATCAGCTACCGGGCCCGGGGCCGCGAGGAGGGCAAGAAGATCACCTGGAAGGACGGCGTCGAGGCGATCTGGATCCTGGCCCGCGAGCGCGCCCGCCGCCGCCCGGTCGGTCCCGCCGCCCGGCGCTGACCCGAAACGACACGAGGACCCCGCGTCCCGGCTCCGGCCGGGGTCGCGGGGTCCCGTCGTGTCCGGGTCAGGTGGGGGACCCGAGGAACGCGTCGACCGAGCGGCGCAGCCCGGCGGCGTCCAGGCCGTGCCAGCGGTCGTGGTCCTCCGGCCCGCCGTAGCGGCGCAGGTCCGCCCGACCGACGCCGAGGGCGAGCAGCCGGTGCGGCCGGTCGGCAAGCGCCTCGCTCACCACCCGGGTCGAGGTGCCGGCCAGGTACGGCTCGACCAGGATCACCTCGGCGCCGGCCAGCGCCCGCAGCCCGGCGGTGTCGAACGGCCGTGGCCGATGGGTGTAGGCCACCGTGACCGGCCGGTCGGCCACCGCGTCCAGCGCCGCGTCCAGCGTCGGGCCGACCGCCACCAGCAGGGGCGCGCCCGGTCCGGCGTCCCGGACGACCCGCAGCCCACCGGCCTCCGGGTACGCGGTCGTGTTGCTCCGGGTGGACAACCGCAGGTAGGCCGAGCCCGACCCGCACACCGCCGCGCGCAGCAGCGGGCGCACCTCGTCGGGGTGGCCCGGCACGTGCACGGTCCAGCCGTCGAGCGTGTCGATCAGGGCCACGTCGGCCGGCCCGAGATGGGTGCGCCCCGAGGCCGCGCGGTCGTACGAGGCGCCGATACCCACCAGCACCGCGCCCACCCCCTGGTGGCCGAGGTCGAGCTTGATCTGTTCGTACGCGCGCTCGACGAGGAACGGGGCGTAGCTGTGCACGATCGGCCGCTGCCCGGTCAGGGCCAGTCCGCCGGCCACGCCGATCATGAGCTGTTCCCGGATCCCGACGTTGACCACCCGGTCCGGGTGGTGGGCGGCGGCCGGGGCGAACGCGGCGGCGGAGATGTCGGCGAGCACGAGCACGCTCCGGGGGTCGGCGAGCACCTCCTCGGCCGTGCGGACGAACTCCTCGCGCATGGTCGTGGTCATGGTCACTCCTCGCTGTCGACGGTCGCGACGACGACGTGCGGTCGGTGGTGGTCGTGTCCGGTGAGGGCGCGGTGCAGCGCGTCGTGGTCGCGTCCGTCGACGGTGGCGGCGCTCCACCCGTTCACGGTGAACCGGCTCGCCGCGCCGCCCGGCCAGCCGTGGGTGGCCGAGTGGTTGTCCACCACGATCGCGGTCAGGTTGGCCAGGCCCGTCGCTCCGGCGTACGCGACCGCCTCGTGGTTGGAGCCCTCGTCCAGTTCGGCGTCGCCGAGCAGCACGTACACCCGGGGTGTCGTCCGGCCCTGGGCCCGCAGGCCGAGCGCGGTGCCGACGCCCAACCCGAGGCCGTGGCCGAGCGACCCGGACCCGATCTCGACTCCCGGCACGAGCGTCCGGTCCGGGTGGTCGCCGAGCCGGCTCGCCGGGCCGCCCTGGTCGTCCAGCCACTCGACCGGGACGAAGCCACGGGCGGCGAGCAGCGCGTAGTAGCCGGCGACCGCGTGGCCCTTGGAGAGCAGGAACCGGTCCCGGTCGGGGTCGTCCACGGTGGCCGGGGTGATCCGGAGCACCCGGTCGTAGAGCACCTGGAGCACGTCCAGCGTCGAGTACACGTTCGGGCCGAACTCGCGGCCGGCACGGACCCGGTCCAGCAGCGGGGCAAGCTCGGTGGCGGTGGTGGTCGTCATGCGGATAGCCTCGGACCTGAAGCGAACTTCAACTCAAGGCCCTGTGATGCATGAGGCAACCCTGACCATCGGCCAGCTCGCCGAACGGAGCGGCGTGGCACCCTCCGCGCTGCGCTACTACGAGCGGCTGGGCCTGATCCACGCCGCCCGCACCGGCGGCAACCAGCGTCGCTACGCCCGCACCGAGCTGCGCCGGGTGGCCTTCGTCCGGATCTCGCAGCAGGTGGGCGTCTCGTTGGACGAGATCCGGGAGGCGCTGGACTCGCTGCCCGCCGGGCGTACGCCGACCCCGGACGACTGGGCCGCACTGTCCCGGGCCTGGCGGGACCGGCTGGACGAGCGGATCCGGCTGCTCGGCAAGCTCCGCGACGACCTGGACGGCTGCATCGGCTGCGGCTGCCTGTCGTTGCAGCGCTGCACGCTCTACAACCCCGACGACTCGCTCGCCGCCGAGGGCCCCGGCGCGCGCCTGGTGCTCCCCCGGGACTGAGGCGTCACCGGACCAGCAGGACCTTGCCCAGGTGGTCGTTCGTCTCCACCAGCCGGTGCGCGTCGGCGGCGTCCGCCATCCCCGCCCGGGCGTGCACCACCGGCCGGATCCGGCCCGCCTCGACCAGCGGCCACACCTGCTCGCGTACGCCGCGCGTGATCGCCGCCTTCTCCGCCACCGGGCGGGACCGCAACGCGGTCGCGTGCACCGAGCCCCGCTTGGCCAGCAGCATCCCCAGGTCGAGTTCGCCCTTGCGGCCCCCCTGCATGCCGATCACCACGAGCCGCCCGCCGGTGGCCAGCGCCGCCACGTTCCGCGGCAGGTAGGACGCGCCCATGATGTCCAGGACCACGTCCGCGCCGCGCCCGTCGGTGACCCGGCGCACCTCCTCGACGAAGTCCTGCTCCCGGTAGTCGATCGTGTGCGCGGCGCCCAGCTCACGCAGCCGCTCGTGCTTGGCCGACCGGGCGGTCACCACCACCGTCGCGCCCAGGGCCACCCCGAGCTGGATCGCGAACGTGCCGATCCCGCTGCCGCCGCCGTGCACCAGCAGCGTGTCGCCCTCGGCCAGCCGGGCCAGGTCGACCACGTTCGACCAGACCGTGCAGGCCACCTCCGGCAGGGCGGCGGCGTCGACCAGGTCCACCCCGGCCGGCACCGGCAGCAACTGCCCGGCCGGCGCCGCGACCTGCTCGGCGTACCCGCCGCCGGCCAGCAACGCGCAGACCTCCTGATCCACCGCCCAGCCGGTCACGTCGGGACCGAGCGCGCGGATGGTCCCCGAGCACTCCAAGCCGGGGTACGCGGGCGCGCCCGGCGGCGGCGGGTAGTGGCCCTGCCGCTGGAGCAGGTCGGCCCGGTTGACCGCGCTGGCCCGCACCTCGACGACCACCTCGCCGGGGCCCGGCTCGGGGTCGGGCACCTCCGTCCAGACGAGGGCCTCGGGTCCGCCGGGTTCCGTGATCGTGATCGCGCGCATGGCTCAGTCTTACCCGATCCCGTGTTCGTGGCAGACTATGCGCGGTCGGGTTCCCCTCGGGGAGCACGTCGGGAGGGTTCGCCTAGTGGCCGATGGCGCTGGTCTTGAAAACCGGTAAGGCAGCGATGTCTTCGTGGGTTCGAATCCCACACCCTCCGCCCGCAACGCTCGGGAGGCCGAGGTGACGGACACGGCGCTGGCCGAGGTGATGGCCGAGCTGGCCGCGCTGGAGGACCCGAAGATCCGCGCGGTCAACGAGCGGCACGGCGACGACCACGGGGTCAACCTGGGCGGGCTGCGGGCGGTCGCGAAGCGCCTGAAGACCCAGCACGACCTGGCGTACGCGTTGTGGCGCACCGGGGACAGCACGGCCCGGCTGCTGGCGCTGCTGGTCTGCCGACCGAAGGCGTTCGGTGCCGACGAGCTGGACGCGATGCTGCGCGAGGCGCGCACGCCCAAGGTGCACGACTGGCTCGTGGCCTACGTGGTGAAGAAGAGCCCGCACGCCGAACGGCTGCGGCTGGCCTGGCTCGCCGACCCGGATCCGGTGGTGGCGAGCGCCGGCTGGGCGTTGACCACCGAGCGGGTGGCGCGCCGGCCGGACGGGCTCGACCTCGCCGGCCTGCTGGACGTGATCGAGGCGGAGATGCGGGACGCCCCGGGCCGCCTCCAGTGGGCGATGAACCACTGCCTGGCCCAGATCGGCATCGCGCACGCCGGGCACCGTGACCGGGCGATCGCCGTCGGCGAGCGGCTGGCGGTGCTGAAGGACCATCCGACGCCGCCGGGCTGCACGTCGCCGTACGCGCCGATCTGGATCACCGAGATGGTGCGCCGGCAGCACGACAGCGGGGTATGAAGGGGCGCAGAACATTTCGCGCACCCGGAAGGACCGTTTCGATGACCCTGGAACGACCGATCGCCCCGGACCCGTACGAGCTGCTGCCGACGGTGTCGGCGTTCGACCTGACCAGCGACGACGTGCACAACGGCGAGCCGATGGACGCCCGGTACGCGCACGGCAGCGCCGGCGGCGAGAACGTGTCGCCGCACCTGTCCTGGTCCGGCTTCCCGGCGGAGACGAAGAGCTTCGTGGTCACCTGCTTCGACCCGGACGCCCCGACCGGCAGCGGTTTCTGGCACTGGGTGCTGGTGGACGTGCCCGCGTCCGTCACCGAGCTGCCCACGGGGGTGGCGGAGACCGACCTCGGGGGCGCGTTCAGCATCCGCAACGACTACGGCGACACCGGTTACGGCGGCGCCGCGCCGCCCCCGGGTGACCGTCCACACCGGTACGTCTTCGCGGTGCACGCGGTCGACGTCGAGCGCCTGGACGTGGGCAAGGACGCCAGCCCGGCCTTCGTCGGCTTCAACCTGGCGTTCCACACCCTGGCCCGCGCGGTGATCCGCCCGACCTACCAGGTCAAGGACTGACCAGATGTAAGCAGGGGCCCCTTCTTAACACGTAGGTGTGAGAGGGGGCCCCATCTATACCGGAGGCGTTAACAGGGGGCCCCTCCTTGCACCTCAGGCGGGGACGCGGGCGACCGCGAAGACGGACTGGCCGAACGGCGGTCGGACCCGCTGCTCGGCGGCCTTGGTCGCGGGCAGCACCAGGGTGTCGTAGACCTTCACCATCGGGCCCTCCTTCGGCATCAGCCGGAAGACCTTGGTGGCCATGAAGTAGCCGATCAGGCCGAGCGCGTTCGCGTAATGGATCTTCTCCACCGTGAGGCCGGCCTCGGTCATCGCCGCGCCGAGCGTCTTCTTCGTGTAGCGCCGTACGTGGCCGGTGGCGATGTCCGCCGGGCTCATCGCGAACTGGAACGCCGGCACGATGATGACCACCGCGCCGCCGGGCCGGACCAGGTCGCGCATGCTGCGCAGCGCGCCCACGTGGTCGTCGATGTGCTCCAGCACGTTGTACGAGACGGCGGCGCTGTAGTCGCCCCGCTCGGTGTGCGGCAGCAGCATCTGCCGGACCTCGACGCCGGGGTGGTCGGCCAGTCGCTCCTTGAGCTTGACCAGCCGGTCGGGGTCGGCCTCGGTGGCGGTGATCCGGGGCAGGTGCTCGGCCCACTCCAGCGCGTAGTCGCCGAGGCCGCTGCCGATCTCGATGGGGTTGTCACCGAGGTAGGGCACGGCCAGCTCAACGAACCACCGCCGGTGGTTGACCGCCGTCGCCAGGCCTTCGAGCACCTCCGACTGGACGCGCTGATCCCCAGTGATTTCTGCCATGCGTCGATTCCTCACGATATGACTGACCCGCGCCTGGACCGTCAGAGTCAACCATCTGGATGGCTGGTGGGGAAATCGGGGCACCGGGGTGGCCGAATTGCGGTCGGGTGGGGCACGTGATCGGCGGTCGGCGAACTCGGCACATAGTACGTGAGTCCCGGAAACATGTCACGGGCCCGTCATACCCTGACTACGCTCTGAAATGTCATGACTACTCCGGAATCGGACGCGGACCCGCGGCGGGGTCGGCGGTTCGACGCTCTCGCCGTGCTCAGCTTCGTGCTGCTCGCGTTCTGGGTCACCGCTCGCCTGTGGGTGGATCCGGCCAACGGGGTCCGGGACAATCGCACCGATCAGGCGCAATTCGAATGGATGATGGCGCACGGTGCACGGGTCGTGACCGATTTCGCCTATCCGTTCACCTCGGACCGGATGAATGTGCCGGACGTGGTCAATCTCATGGCGAATACGTCCGTATTATCCATTTCGGTGCCGCTGTCGCCGATAACGCTGTGGTGCGGTCCGCGCTGGTCCTTTCTGATTTTCCTCACGTTCGGCCTCGCCGCCACCGGAGCGGCCTGGTATTTCCTGCTCTCCCGCGTGGTGGTCGGGGCACGCGCGCCCGCGTGGCTGGGTGCCGGCTTCTGCGCGTTCGCGCCGGCGATGGTGTCGCACGCCAACGCCCACCCGAACATCGTCAGCCAGTTCGTGGTGCCGCTGATCGTCTGGCGGACGTTGCGGCTGGCGCAGCCCGGCCGCTGGCTGCGCAACGGGGTGCTGCTCGGCCTGGTGATCGTCTGGCAGGCCTTCCTCAACCTGGAGATCCTGCTGATGACCGCCATCGGCCTGGGCGTGGTGGTGCTCGCGCTCGCGCTGGGCCGGCCCGGACTGCGTGCGGCGACCCGACCCTTCGCCGCCGGGCTCGGGGTGGCCGCCGTCGTCGCCGGGGCGCTGCTCGCGTACCCGCTCCGGGTGCAGTTCTTCGGCCCCGGCGCGTACAGCGGGCTGTCCGCCCTGATCCGCGGCTACTCCACCGACCTCGCCGCGTACGTGGCGTGGTCCCGGGAGTCGCTGGCCGGCGACGCGCGGGGCAGCGAACCGCTGGTGAAGAACGCCACCGAGGAGAACGCGTTCTTCGGGTGGCCGCTCGTGGTGCTGGTGGCCGCGCTGGTCTGGTGGCTGCGCCGGAACGCGGTGGTGCTCGGGCTGGCCGCGGTGGGGCTGCTGTTCGCGCTCTTCTCGCTCGGGCGGGAGGTCCGGTACGGCGGACGGGACACCGGCGTCCCCGGCCCGTGGGCCGCGCTGGAGAACCTGCCGATCCTGCACTCGGTGGTGCCCACCCGATGGTCGCTCGCGCTCACCCCGATCGTCGGCGTGCTGCTCGCGTTCGGCGCCGACCGGGCCCGCCGCCTCGCCGCGCGCCACCCGGCCGCGCGCGGGCAGATCCGGTTCGCCACCGGCACCGTGCTGGCCATGGCGCTGCTGCCGATCCTGCCCACCCCGCTGCCGGCCAAGCGCCTCGACCCGACTCCGGCGTTCGTCACCTCGGGCGCGTGGCGCCCCTACGTCGCCGGTGGGCGGAGCGTGGTCACGCTCCCGCTGCCCGACACCACCTACGCGGTCCCGCTGCGCTGGTCCGCCGAGACCCGGCTGGACATGCCGCTGGCCCGGGGCTACTTCCTCTATCCGGACACCCGCCCGGGCGGCGACCGGATCGCGCTGTTCACCGCGCCACCGCGTCCCACCAGCACGTTCTTCGACACCGTACGGCGGAGCGACGCGGTGCCCCCGATCACCCCGCAGGACCGGGTGGCCGCCGTCGACGACCTGCGGTACTGGCGGGCCGGCGCGGTGGTCCTCGACCCCCGGCTGCGGCAGGCCGAGGCGTTGCGTCGGGCGATGACCGAGCTGACCGGAATCACGCCGAGGCGTACCGGCGGGGTGTGGCTGTGGGACGTGCGGCCGCTCGTCGGGTGAACGGTCAGGCCTGGCGGACGCAGCAGCCCTGGCAGACCTTGGGCCGGGGCAACGTGAACGCGAGGCAGCAGGTGCGCCGCTGCACGGTCGGCTCGCCGGTCGGGCCGGGCACCAGCTCGACCAGGTCACCCAGGTCGAGCGCGTCCAGCAGCGTGGTCACGGTCGCGGCCGACGAGCCGGGCAGCGCGTCCGCCGCGCGCAGGATGCCGTGCGCGATGCCGGACGCCACCGAGCCGAGCAGCGTACGGGTGCCGATCCGGACCTCGCCCTGGATGGCGGTGATCAGCGGGGCGAAGTGCGCGTCGAGCAGTGAGGCGCGCAGCTCGCCGAGCAACGCCGTCTCGTCGGCGACCACCCGGACCCCCGGCGTGCCGGTGAGGGCGAGCGGGTCGCCGGGCAGCACCGCCACCGGGGTCGAGGCACGCAGCCCCAGCGTGAGCAGCTGGTGGTGGTCCTCGAAGTGCACGAGCACGTGGGCCGGGTCGAGCAGCGGCACCCGGCGGGCCGAGGCCCAGCCGAGCACGGCCGGCAGCGCGGTCCAGTAGCTGTAGGACTTCCAGGCCAGCGCGGCGCAGGCGTGCGGGGTGCCGCCCCAGCGCCGGCCCGCGGCGGTGAGGAACTCGGGCAGCAGCGTGCCGTCGACCAGGCGGGCGGCCGGCGTCCAGCGGGCCAGCTCGTCGCGGACCAGCAGGCCGGGTGCGAGCCCGGGCAGGTCGTCGGTGCCGAACATGGCACGCAGGGTCGCGGTCACCGGGGCGAACGGGGTGGCGACGTCGCGCCCCGGCATCACCGCAGTCACCTGGCCGTCCCCTGTCTGGTCGCCCTGCCGGCCGGCGCGTGCCGTCGACCGAAGCTAAGGCTAGCCTAACCACAATCCCCGGCGGAGGGAAAGTGGTGCCACGGGCTTCAGGGGGAGGTCCCGGTCACTCCGTCGCCGTCGCGTACTACCCGGCGGGGTGGGCGGAAAACGCCGCCCGGAGGGCCGGGTGGGCGGCGCAAGCATCGACGTGCACCGTTGAATTGTCAAGACGACTGTCGAATACGAGGCAGTTTCCGTACACGTCCGGCCACCCAACGTGAAAATGGTCGTCCCGGCTACGAGGAAGCTGATGACGACCTCACCGATCGAGCGTGCCGCCGACTCGTTCGCAGCCGAACTCGCCCGGCACCGGACCGGTCGAGGGCTGTCCAAGAAGCAGTTGGCGACGCTGATGGGCTTCGACCCGTCCTACGTCAGCCACGTCGAGGGGCGCCGCCACCGGCCCACCGAGGACTTCGCCCGCCGGGCCGAGGCGGTCCTGGAGGCCAGCGGGGCGATCTGGCAACGCTTCCGGGAGTACGACGAGCTGCGGCACGGCCGGGCCGCCGGGGCGCACCGCGACCCGCCCGTACCCGGCCAGTGGCTGCCGCCCGGCACCGGCCTGGTGGTCGAGCGCGAGGTCGCCACGCTCACCCACACCGGCGACGGCTACCACTGCGTCATCCGGCGGGAGCTGTACAACGCCGGCACCGAGCCGGTCACCCGCTACCTGGTCCGGGTCGCGGTCGACCGCTACCCGAACGATCCGGGGCGCTCCAACCGGCACCACCGGGAGCACCCGCTCACCTTCGCCGAGCTGCAACTCACCGCGTACCGGGACGACGGGAGCGGGCGGGAGCCGATGCACTGGCGGGCCAAGCACGACCGGGACGCGTTCAAGGAGATCTGGCTGCTCTTCGAGAACGACGAGGGCCGCTTCCCGCTCTACCCGGGCGACCGGGTCACCATCGAGTACGCGTACCAGGTCGGTCGGGACAAGTGGGGACCCTGGTTCCAGCGCGCCGTACGCCTGCCCACCCGGCACCTGGCGGTGCGCCTCGACCTGCCCGCGGACCTCGACCCGAAGGTGTGGGGCGCGGAGACCTCGCTGTCGGCGGAGGAGGGGCCGCTGCGCACGCCGATCCAGCGCACCGCGGCCGACGACCGGTTGATCTTCGACTGGGGGACCGACGACCCGCCGCTGAACGCCCGCTACCGGTTGCAGTGGCGGTTCCGCAGCCCGGCGCCGGAGGCCGAGCCGGACGGCCCACCGGCCGGCGGCCGGGTGCGGGCCAGCGACCGGATGCGCGCGGTGGGCATCGTGCAACGCGGCGACGACCTGCTCCGGCAGCCCGCCCGCCCGTTCGACCTGCCGGCCGAGGAGTCGCACGCCCGGCAGGTGGTCGATCGGCTCGCCGGCATGCTGGTCCGCCTCGACGAGCTGCACCCGTTCAGCAAGGGCGTCGGCCTCGCCGCACCCCAGCTCGGCCTCGGCTGGTCCGCCGCCCTGGTCCGCCCCGCCGACCGGGCGGCCGAACCGGTGGTGCTGCTCAACCCCCGGGTGGTGGACGCCGCCGCCGAGACCGACGAGCAGTACGAGGGCTGCCTCTCCTACTTCGACCACCGCGGCCTGGTGCCCCGCCCGCTGCGGATCGACGTGGAACACGCGCTGTGGGACGGCAGCCGGGTGATCACGTCCTTCGAGTACGCGATGGCCCGGCTGGTCGCGCACGAGATCGACCACCTGGAGGGGCGCCTGTACGTCGACCGGATGGCCCCCGGCGTGCCGCTGGTGCCGGTGGAGGAGTACCGCGAGACCGGCACCCCCTGGCGCTACTGAGACGGGGGCCGGGTCGCGTGCCCCAGGGGGCGGGGGCACGCGACCCGGCTCGGGGGGAGAAAGGCTCAGAGGTTGCCGAACGTGTCGTAGCGGATGTTGTCCGGCGGGACGTCGTCGGCGGCGAGGGCGCGCAGCGTCGCCCGGACCATGGCCGCCGAACCGGAGACGTAGCAGTCGTGCGTGGTCCACGGGCCGTACCGGGTGACCACCTCGGAGACGTCGCCCTGCTCGCCGGCGTAGTCCGGGTCCCCGCTGCACGCCGGCGTCACCGACAGCCAGGGGTGGGTCGCCACCAGCTCCTCCAGGCCGGCCAGCCCGTACAGCTCCTCCGGGCGGCGGGCGCCGTAGAAGACGTGCACCCAGCGGGTCCGGTTGACCCGGGCCAGCTCCTCCACCAGCGCCTTGATCGGTGCCAACCCGACCCCGCCGGCCACGCATAGGATGTCCCGGGTGGAGTCCGGGTCCAGCGTCATCGAGCCCATCGGGGCGGCCACCCGCAGCAGGTCACCCGGCTTGGTCCGACGGACCAGCGCACCGGACACCCAGCCCGCCGCCCCGGCCGGCGTCCGGACGTGGAACTCCAGCACGCTCTCCTCGTTCGGGGCGTTCGCCACCGAGTACGTCCGCCACACCCGGGGGTGGTAGCGGGGCACCTCCACGCTCACGTACTGACCGGCCTTCCAGGGGAGCGGATCCTGGAGGGCACGGACGGTCAGCACCGCCGTGTCCGGGCCGTGCCGCTCGTGGCTGAGCACCTCGGCGTGCCAGAACGGCGGGTTCCCGTCCGCCTCCGCGCCGGCCAGCATCCGCTCGGTGATGCTGGCGTACGCCTCCCGCCACGCCTGGTCGTACTCCAGGTTCCAGCCGTCGCCGGCGGTGCTGCGCAGCGCGTCGAGCAGGGCGACGCCCATGGTCTCGTAGTGGCCGGAGGACACGTGGTACTTCCGGTGGTCCCGGCCCAACGCCCGCAGGTACTCGTCGAAGCTCTCCGGGTCGTCCACCGTCTGGGTGGCCGTGACGATCGCCTCCAGGATCCGGTCGCCCTGCCCGTTCATCTGCACCGGGAAGAGCTTGCGCAGCTCCGGGTCGAGGAGGAACAGGCGGGCGTAGAAGTGGCCGCTGAGCCGCTCCCGGTGCTCCTCCACCAGGGCCCAGCTCTCCTTCAGCAGCCGCGCGAAGTTCTCCACAGGGGCACGCTCCTTCTCCGTACGGGCGGATCGGCCTCCATAGAATGTCCACGCAGCGTGTCCGGCGGTCGCACACGATGTGCGACCGGCCCACCTCGTCGCCGAGGTGGTTTCATGGTCCGGTGACGGTTGACGAGCTGGCCCGGCCGGTCTCCCGCCGGGTGCTGGGCACCGAGACGCTGCTCGTGCTCGGCCTCTCCCTCGGCCAGTCGGCCGTGTACGCGCTGGTCTCGCTCGTCGCCAAGCTCACCGCGTCGGGCGGGCTGTCGAAACAGACCGCCGCGCTGAACACCTCCGCGTCCGCCCGGCCCTACCTCGACCTCACGTACCAGCTGCTCGGGATCGTCTTCGCGCTGCTGCCGGTACTGCTCGCCGTACACCTGCTCGCGCGCGACCCCGGCGACCCGGCGCGGACGCTCGGCGTCGACCTCCGCCGGCCCGGCTCGGACCTGGCCCGGGGCGCGGGCCTGGCCGCGCTGATCGGCCTGCCCGGGCTGGCGCTGTTCTGGGTGGCGGCGCAGCTGGGCGTCAACGCCACCCTGGTCCCGGCCGCCCTGCCGGACCTCTGGTGGGCGGTGCCGGTGCTGATCCTCGCCGCCGTGCAGAACGCCGTGCTGGAGGAGGTGATCGTGGTCGGCTACCTGGTCACCCGGCTGCGGCAGCTCAACTGGCGGCTCGGCGCGGTGCTCGCGACAAGCGCGGTGCTGCGCGGCTCGTACCACCTCTACCAGGGCTTCGGCGCGTTCGTCGGCAACGCGGTGATGGGGTTGATCTTCGGGTGGTTCTACCTGCGCACGCGCCGGGTGGCCCCGCTGATCGTCGCGCACACGCTGCTCGACGTGGTCGCCTTCGTCGGCTACGCGCTGCTGCCGAGATCCTGGTTCGGCTGGCTCTGAGCGTTCTGCAGATCGGCGAGGTGGCGGTATCCCGGCCTCGTGATGCCGCCACCTCGGCGTACTGGTGTGGATCAGGCGCGGGCGGGCCGATACCGGGCGACCGCCCGGGCGGCGAGCCGCTCTGCGGCGGCCGTACCGCCGGTCGCGGCCGCCAGC
>NZ_CADEAU010000114.1 GCF_902825405.1 Micromonospora maritima
GGCAGGCCGTGCCCGCCCCGGCTCGGCTCGCCGCGCGACGGACCGGGCAGCGCGTGGCCGCCCCGCTCCGGCGCCGGCTCCTGGCCGAGGATCGGCGTCGGACGCTCGGCGCACAGGTATTGCGCCATGTCGTCGTGCGGGGCCACGTTCTGCCGGGTCTTGTCCAGATCCCAGACCGCCTGCGCGGTGGCCTTGCCGGACGGCCAGGTGGCGATGATCCGCCAGGTGCCGTCGTCGCGGCGGTAGGCGTCCCAGGAGATCTTCTCGGTGTCGATCCCGTGCTGGGCCAGCCGACCGTTGACCACCTCGGCCAGCGGGGTGGGCTTCTCCGCGCCCTTGAGTCGGGTGCGGCGGGCGTGCTGGGCGAGCATGGCCCGCTCCTGGAGCACCGGGCCGGCGTAGCGCAGCACCCGGTCGACCGGCACGCCGGCGATGCGGGCGACGTCCTCCGCGGACTCGCCGGAGCGGATCCGGGCCTGGATGTCGCGCGGGGACAACGACGGCGTCGGGTCGGTGGCGGACGGCACCACGGCGAGCGGGGGCGCGCCCGGCTCGGCGTGCAGCGCCGAGGCGATGCGCTCGTCGATGGGCAACGCGAGC
Organism: Micromonospora maritima; assembly: GCF_902825405.1. Classification (GTDB taxonomy): domain Bacteria; phylum Actinomycetota; class Actinomycetes; order Mycobacteriales; family Micromonosporaceae; genus Micromonospora; species Micromonospora maritima. The sequence goes on from NZ_CADEAU010000114.1 coordinate 601, forward strand.
AGGCGCCCCACCTCGTCGGCGAGCACCAGGGCCTGGCCGTCCTCGGAGAGGGCGACGAAGCGTACTGGGCGCATGGGCTTGCCTCCGTCCCGCTTCGCTGGCCGTCACGCCACGGGAGCCGGCCACCCGGGCGTCTCGCACCACCGTACGCTCATCTACCCGGACATGGGGACTGCGACACCCCGGCATGTCGCGACTGAGCTGCGGCAATGATCACGGTGGGTGGCCGCCGGAGCCCCGACGACCACCCACCGTGACGGAACGATCAGAGTCGCTCGACCACGTAGTCGATGGACGCGGTGAGCGCCTCGACGTCGGCCGGCTCGACGGCCGGGAAGAGCGCCACCCGCAGCTGGTTGCGGCCGAGCTTGCGGTAGGGCTCGGTGTCGACGATGCCGTTGGCGCGCAGCGCCTTGGCGATCGCGGTGGCGTCCACCCCGTCGGCGAAGTCGACGGTGGCGACCACGTTGGAGCGCAGCGCCGGGTCGGACACGAACGGCGTGGCGAACGACGAGCGCTCGGCCCAGCCGTAGACGATGCCGGCGCTCTCGGCGGTGCGCTTGGCCGCCCAGGCCAGGCCGCCCTGGGAGTTCATCCAGTCGGTCTGCTCGGCGGCCAGGAAGATGGTCGCCAGCGCCGGGGTGTTGTACGTCTGCTCCAGCCGCGAGTTGTCGATCGCGGTGACCAGGTCGAGGAAGGCCGGGATGTAGCGACCCGAGGACTTGATCTCGGTGGCCCGGGCGAGCGCGGCCGGCGACATCAGCGCCAGCCAGAGGCCGCCGTCGGAGCCGAAGCACTTCTGCGGGGCGAAGTAGTAGACGTCGGTCTGCGCGACGTCGACGTCCAGCCCGCCGGCGCCGGAGGTGGCGTCGACCAGCAGCAGCGAGCCCTCGTCGGCGCCCGGCACCCGGCTGATCGGCACCGCCACGCCGGTCGAGGTCTCGTTGTGCGGGGTGGCGTAGACGTCCACGCCCGCCTCCGCGACCAGGGCGGGCGCGCTGCCCGCCTCGGACTTGCGCACGGTCGGCTCGCCCAGGAACGGGGCGTCGGAGACCGACTTGGCGAACTTGGCGCCGAACTCGCCGAAGCTGGCGAACTGGGCCCGGTCCCGGATCAGGCCGAACGTGGCGACCTCCCAGAACGCGGTGGTGCCGCCGTTGCCGATCACCACCTCGTACCCCTCGGGGAGGGAGAAGAACTCGGCCAGGCCGCGGCGCAGCCGGGCGACCTGGTCCCGGACCGTCTTCTGCCGGTGCGACGTGCCCAGGTAGCTGGTGGCGACGTCGGCGAGCGCGGAGACCGCCGCCGGACGGACCTTGGACGGGCCGCAGCCGAAACGGCCGTCGGCGGGCTTGAGGTCGTCGGGAATCCGGATGGTCGGTGCGTCAGCCACGGTTGTCTCGATCCTTCCGCATGGGCGAGGGCGGGCCCTTTCTGCGGGCGCGAACCGGCGACCGGCTCGTGCGTCGGGCGCACGGGACGGCCGGGATCCGAACCCGGCCGGCAGCGCTGCCGGTCTTCATCCTCGCACCCGACCGGCCGCGACCGGCCGCTGGTCCCACGCCCGGCCCTGAGGCGTACGCCACAGAGCGGGTGTTAAGAGGGGCCCCCGCCTATGCAGAATGCGTTAAGCGGGGGCCCCTCCTTACACCTCAGACGCCGTGCGGGATGGCGTCCCAGCCCTCGACCTGCTGCGGCTTGCGGGTGGCCGGGCCGACGTAGGTGGCGGACGGGCGGACCAGCCGCTGGAGCTTCTTCTGCTCCAGGATGTGCGCGGACCAGCCGCCCATCCGGGCGCAGGTGAACATCGAGGTGAACATGTGCGCCGGCACCTCGGCGAAGTCCAGCACCACGGCCGACCAGAACTCGACGTTCGTGGCGAGGACGCGGTCCGGGCGGCGGGCCTGGAGCTCGGCCAGGGCGGCCTTCTCCAGCGCCTCGGCCACCTCGAAGCGGGGCGCACCCAGCTCCTTGGCGGTGCGGCGGAGCACGCGGGCGCGCGGGTCCTCGGCCCGGTAGACCCGGTGCCCGAAGCCCATCAGCCGCTCGCCCCGGTCGAGCACGCCCTTGACGTAGCCCTCGGCGTCGCCGCTGCGCTCGACCGCCTCCAGCATGGTCAGCACCCGGGACGGGGCGCCGCCGTGCAGCGGGCCGGAGAGCGCGCCGATGCCGGAGGAGATGCAGGCCGCGGCGTCCGCGCCGGTGGAGGCGACGATCCGGGCGGTGAAGGTGGAGGCGTTCAGGCCGTGCTCGGCGGCCGAGATGAAGTACGCGTCGACGGCCTTGACGTGCCGCGGGTCGGGCTCGCCCCGCCAGCGCTTCATGAACCGCTCGACGATGGTCTCCGCCTTGTCGATCTCCTTCTGCGGCACGGCCGGCAGGCCCAGCCCGCGCGCCGACTGGGCGACGAAGGACAGCGCGGTGACCGACACCCGGGCCAGGTCCTCGCGGGCCTGCTCGTCGGAGATGTCGAGAAGCTGGTCGAGCCCCCAGTACGGGGCCAGCATGGCGACCGCGGACTGCACGTCGACGCGGATGTCGCCGGAGTGCACCGGCACCGGGAACGGCTCGGCCGGCGGCAGGCCCGGGCCGAACCGGCCGTCCACCAGCAGCGCCCAGACGTTGCCGAAGGAGACCTGGCCGATCAGATCCTCGATGTCCACGCCCCGGTAGCGCAGGGATCCGCCCGCGCGGTCGGGTTCGGCGATCTCGGTCTCGAAGGCTACGACGCCTTCGAGGCCCGGCTTGAAATCGGACATGTCGTCTCCTGGCTTGGGCTCGGTGCGCCCGGGCGGGCTGATCCGGCCCCGCAGCTCAGGCGACCCCTCAGGGATGTGGTTCGTGACATCTTGCCCGGTGGGTAACCAGGTTCGCGACCCGCGGGTGGTGTGCGCCACGTGACATCCCCGCCGGTGGACGCCCGGGCGGGGAGGAGAAGACTGGGTGGCGGGGCCTGGCCAGCGTCGGGGGACGCCGGCACGCCCGGGAGAGGAACGGCGAGAGTGACAGGCGACACACCCGCCCCGGCCGGCATGCGTAACGAGTACGCCGCCGACCTGGGCCTTTCCGAATCGGACCTGGCACCGGACTGGCACACCCAGTTCGGCCGCTGGTTCGCCGACGCGGTGGCCCACCCGCTGCCCGAGCCGAACGCGATGGTGGTGGGCACCGCCGACGCCGAGGGCCGGCCCAGCGGCCGCACGGTGCTGCTCAAGGGGTACGACCCGGAGGGGTTCGTCTTCTTCACCAACTACCGCTCGCGCAAGGGCGTCGAGGCGACCGCCAACCCGTGGGCCAGCCTGGTCTTCCCCTGGTTCCCGATGCAGCGGCAGGTGACCGTCACCGGTCGGGTCGAGCGGGTCGACCGGGCCGAGACCGAGGCGTACTTCGCCAGCCGGCCGCGCGGCTCCCAGCTCGGGGCGTGGGCCAGCACCCAGTCCGAGGTGGTGCCGGACCGGGCCGCGCTGGACGCGGCGTACCGGGGGGCGGCGGAGCGGTTCGCCGACGTGGAGCCGATCCCCGCGCCGCCGCACTGGGGTGGCTTCCGGGTCCGCCCGGAGACGGTGGAGTTCTGGCAGGGCCGGGCCGGCCGGCTGCACGACCGGCTTCGGTTCCGCCGTACCGGTGACGGGGTCTGGGCCCTCGAGCGGCTCGCGCCGTGACGGAGGTCACGAAGACCCGGCCGCGCGGGGCGCGCCGCTGGGCGATCGACCTGCGCCCGCTGGGCGTGCCCGCGTACCGCCGGGTGTGGCTCGGCAACGCGGTGGCGATGTTCGGCTTCCAGTTCACCGCCGTCGCGGTGCCGGTGGAGATGTTCGACCTGACCGGCGGCTCGTTCTGGGTCGGCCTGCTGGGCATCGCCGGCTTCGTGCCGCTGCTGGTCTTCGGGCTCTGGGGCGGCGCGGTCGCCGACGCGCGGGACCGGCGGCGGGTGCTGCTCGCCGCCGGCGCCCTGCTCTGGGCCGCCACGCTGGGGCTGCTGGTGCAGTCGCTGGCGGGGGCGGGCAGCCCGGTGCTGCTCCTGCTGCTGGTGGCCGTGCAGACGGTGGCGTTCGCGATCACCTCGCCGGCCCGCAGCGCGATCCTGCCCCGGCTGGTGCCGGCCGAGCTGGTCCCGGCCGCCACCACGCTGAACTACACCACGTTCACCGCGGCGGCCGTCTTCGGCCCGCTCGCCGCCGGCCTGATCTTCGCGGCCTGGCGGGTCGACGTGGCGCTGCCGATCGCGTACGGGGTGGACGCGCTGCTGTTCACCGTCTCGTTCTGGGCCACCCTGCGGCTGCCGGCGATGCCACCGGAGCCGGACCCGGACGGCGGCGTCCGCAAGGCCGGTCTGGCCAGCATCGTCGACGGTTTCCGCTACCTGGCCACCACGCCGGTGCTGCTGCTCTCCTTCGCCATCGACCTGATCGCGATGATCCTGGCCATGCCGCGGGCGCTCTTCCCGGAGCTGGCGCAGGAGCGGTTCGGCGGCGGCGCGGCGGTCGGCTGGCTCTACAGCTCGATCGCCATCGGCGCGATGCTGGGCGGCCTCACCTCCGGCTGGATCGGCCGGGTGCGCCGGCAGGGCCTGGCGCTCACCGTGGCGGTGGTCGGCTGGGGCGTGGCGATCGCCTGCGCCGGCCTGGCCGGCCAGCTGTGGCTGGCGGTGCTGCTGCTCGGTGTGGCCGGCGCCGCCGACCTGGTAAGCGCGACGCTGCGGCAGTCGATGCTGCTGGTCTACGCGCCGGACCGGATGCGCGGCCGGCTCCAGGGCGTGAACACGGTGGTGGTGGCCGGCGGGCCACGGCTGGGTGACCTGCGGGCCGGCACCATGGCCGCCGGTTTCGGCACCGGGTTCGCCATGGTCGGTGGTGGTCTCGCCGCGGCCGTGCTCGCGACGCTGCTGGTGGTGGCGTTCCCCGCGTTGCTGCGCTATCGCGCGACCACCCACGCCGACGACGGTCGCTGACGGTAGGGTCCCGGACATGGGGATCGACGTGCAGCCACCGTCCGGGACACAGTGGACCATCGCCGCCGACGGCCACGAGGCCGTCGTGGTGGAGGTGGGCGGTGGGCTGCGGGCCTACCGGCACGACGGCCGGGACTACCTCGACGGGTACGCCGAGGACGAACTCTGCCCCGGCTCGGCCGGGCACGTGCTCGCGCCCTGGCCGAACCGGATCCGCGACGGCGTCTACACCTTCGGGGACCGCTCGTTCCAGCTCGACCTGACCGAACCGGAGCGGCACAACGCCCTGCACGGCCTGGTCAACTGGGTCCGGTGGGAGCTGGTCGAGCGGTCGGCCGAGAGCGTGACCCTCGGTTACGACCTGCCGCCCACCCCCGGCTACCCGTGGGCGCTGCGGCTGCGCGGCCGCTGGAGCGTCGGCCCGGAGGGCCTGCGGGCCGAGCACGAGGTGACGAACCTGTCCGGCGGGCCGGCGCCGTTCGGCTTCTCCGTGCACCCCTACTTCCAGCTGCCCAAGGTCGGCGTGGACGAGATGCTGATGCGCGTACCGGGGCGGAGCCGGGTGCAGCTGGACAGCCGGCTGCTGCCGGTGGCGGCGAGCGCGGTGGGCGGCACCGAGTTCGACTTCACCGCCGCCCGCCCGATCGGCGACCTGGTGCTCGACATGGCCTTCGGTGACGTGGAGCGGGAGGCCGACGGTGGCTCGGCGGTGACGCTCGCCGCGCCGGACGGCTCGTCGTCGCTGCGGATCTGGGCGGACCGCGAGTTCGGCTGGTGGCAGGTGTTCACCGGCGACACGCTCGGCGGCGAGCGGCACCGTCGGTCGGTCGCGGTGGAGCCGATGACCTGCCCGCCGGACGCGTTCCGGTCCGGGCGGGACCTGATCACGCTCGACGCCGGGCAGACGTGGCGGGGCGTCTGGGGCGTCCGGCCGGGGGCCTGACCGTGGAGTTCGCCGAGGTCGTCCGGCGGCGCCGGATGGTGCGCAACTACGACCCGGACCGACCGGTGCCGCCCGAGGTGGTGGACCGGCTGCTGACGCACGCGCTGCGCGCGCCGTCGGCCGGGTTCGCGCAGGGCTGGGGTTTCCTGGTGCTGGAGGAACCGGCCGACCGGGCGCGGTTCTGGTCGGCGACCACGCCGGACGGCGGTGGCCGGGAGCGGTGGCTGACCGGCATGCGCCGGGCTCCGCTGATCGTGGTGCCGCACGCCAACCGGGACGCCTACCTGGACCGCTACGCCGAGCCGGACAAGGGCTGGACGGACCGCGCCGAGGAGCGCTGGTCGGTGCCCTACTGGTACGTCGACACCGGCTTCGCCGCGCTGATGATGCTGCTCACCGCCGTCGACGAGGGGTTGGGCGCCTGCTTCTTCGGCATCCCGCCGCAGCGGATCGGGGCGTACCGGGAGGCGTTCGGGGTGCCGCCGGAGCTGCATCCGATCGGTGCGGTCACCATTGGTTACCGAGCCGTCGACCACCGGTCACCGTCGCTGCGCCGGGGGCGGCGTCCGGTGCAGGATGTGGTCCGGCGGGGACGGTGGAGCTGAGCGGTTAGGCTGGCACCCACATCGTCAGCCGGGCCTGGGGGAGGAGAGCGCGCCGTGATCTTCAGGGCGGTCCGGGACGGGCGTCCCTACCCGGAGCACAACTTCACGCTGAAGCAGTGGGCCGAGATCCCACCGCGCCCGCTGCGGCTGGACCAGCTCATCACCACCAAGCGGGAGCTGGCGCTGGACAAGCTGCTCGCGGAGGACTCCACCTTCTACGGCGACCTCTTCCCGCACGTGGTGCAGTGGAACGGCGGGCTCTACCTGGAGGACGGCCTGCACCGGGCGCTGCGCGCCGCGCTCCAGCAGCGCAACCAGATCCACGCCCGGGTGCTCGTCCTCGGCGACCAGGGCGAGTGACGCGCGCCTGAGGCTTGGTTAAGGTGACGCCATGACTCCTCTCGACCTGCTCGACATCGACGCGTCGCTGAGCGAGGAGGAGCGGCAGATCCGCGCCGTCGTGCGCCAGCTCGTGACCGACCGGGTACGCCCACACGTCGCCGGGTGGTACGAGGACGGCGAGGTGCCGGCCCGCGAACTGGCCCGCGAGTTCGGCAAGCTCGGCCTGCTCGGCATGCACCTGACCGGCTACGGCTGTGCCGGCGCGTCCGCCGTCGCGTACGGGCTGGCCTGCCTGGAGCTGGAGGCCGGCGACTCCGGCGTCCGCTCGCTGGTGTCGGTGCAGGGCTCGCTGGCCATGTACGCGATCTGGCGTTTCGGCAGCGAGGAGCAGAAGCAGCGGTGGCTGCCGGCGATGGCGACCGGCGAGGCGATCGGCTGCTTCGGGCTGACCGAGCCGGACCACGGCTCCGACCCGGCGTCGATGGTCACCCGGGCCCGCCGCGACGGCGACGACTGGATCCTCACCGGCGGCAAGATGTGGATCACCAACGCGCCGATCGCCGACGTCGCCGTGATCTGGGCGCGCACCGACGAGGGCGTGCGCGGCTTCGCCGTACCGATGGACACGCCGGGGGTGACCGCGCGCGAGATCCGGCACAAGATGTCGCTGCGCGCGTCGCTGACCGGCGAGATCACGCTCGACGACGTACGGCTGCCGGCGGACGCCCGGCTGCCGGGGGCGACCGGCCTGAAGGCGCCGCTGAGCTGCCTGACCGAGGCCCGGCACGGCATCGTCTGGGGCGCGCTCGGCGCGGCCCGCGACTGCCTGGAGACCGCCCTGGAGTATGCGACCACCCGCACCCAGTTCGGCCGGCCGCTGGCCGGCTTCCAGCTCACCCAGGCCAAGCTCGCCGACATGGCGGTGGAGTGGAACAAGGGGATGCTGCTCGCGCTGCACCTGGGCCGGCTGGCCGAGGCCGGGAAGCTGCGCCCCGAGCAGGTCAGCGTGGGCAAGCTCAACAACGTCCGGGAGGCGCTGGCGATCGCCCGGCAGTGCCGCACGATCCTCGGTGCCAACGGTGTCTCGGGGGAATATCCGGTGATGCGGCACGCCAACAACCTGGAGAGCGTGCTCACCTACGAGGGCACCTCGGAAATCCACCAGCTGGTCATCGGGCAGCGGCTCACCGGGCTCTCCGCCTTCGCCTGATCTGCGCGTTCACCCGATCGGGTCGCTCGACGAGCGACTGTCGCACGGTGCCCGTACCGTCATTGTCAGTCGATGTGTTGGACGAGGACGGTGAGGGGCGATGGCCCGCGACGGTGACATCAACCAGCCCACCAGGGAGTTCCCGGAATACCCGACCAGCGAGTCCCTGCGCGATCGGGCGGACTCGCCGCCCGAGCCGGGCGGTCGGGCGCCGGGCGGCGGCCCGGCACGTGGCCTGCTCTGGGTGCTCGGCGCGGCCGCGCTGGCGGTGGTGGTGCTGCTCGGCGTGCAGGCGACCGGCCTGCTGCCCGACTTCCGCAACCCGTTCGCCAAGGAGCAGACCGACCGCAGCCAGCCGCCGCTGCTCATGTCCATCCGTGACCTGAGCCGCTACGTCGCCGCCGAGGGCAACTTCCAGGTGGTGGTCGACGTGCAGAACGACAGGCGCAACGTGCCCGACTTCCTGCTCAACGAGCGCACGCTGTTCGTCGGGGCGGGCCGGGTCGAGGCGTACGTCGACTTCACGAAGATCGCCGACGGCGCCGTGGTGGTCTCCGACGACGGCAAGTCCGTCGAGATCAAGTTGCCCGCGCCGCAGCTCGGCGAGACCGACCTGGACATGGACAAGAGCTACGTCTTCGCCGAGGAGCGGGGTCTGATCAACAGGCTCAACGACCTGGTGGCCGGCGACCCCAACCGGCAGCAGCAGATCTACAAGCTGGCCGAGGACCGGATCACCGCCGCCGCCCGGGACAGCGGCCTCGGCGCCCGGGCCGAGGTCAACACCCGCAAGATGCTGGAGGGACTGCTGCGCTCCCTCGGCTACGAGAAGGTGACGGTCACCTACACGGCACCCTGACCCGGCACGACGCCCCGCGGCTCGGTGGCTCGGTGCTGGCGCGGGCAGCGGCACGTCAGTTCGGAGCGATATACCGCTGGGTCATGGATATGACCCAGCGGTATATCGGCTTTCGGCGAGTCGACAAGCGGACTGACTACTGTCAGTCACCGTGCGGCCCGCCACTCGGCAGGCCGCACGGTTCGGGCCGCGCGTCGGGTCAGCGGGTGGCGAGGTAGCGGTCCTCGTTCGGCATCAGGATCCAGAGGACCAGGTAGACGATCACCTGGGTGCCGGGCAGCAGCAGCGACAGCAGGAACAGCAGCCGGACCATGCCGGCCGACATGCCGAACCGCCGCCCCAGGCCGGCGCAGACACCGGCGATCATGCGCCCCTCGCGGGGCCGGACCAGTTTGCGACTCATCGTCGTCTCCCACTTCTGCGGCGATCCGCCGCGCTGATTCCACGGTAGGAAGGGGTGCGCGCCGCGCCCTCGGCCCCGAGGAGGATCGGCGACCCGGGCACCCGTAGGTGCTTACCCCGGCGCACCCCCGCCGACGCGTCCACCGCCACGATGCGCGAGGAGGTGGACGGGGAACACCCGGCGGGGTGGAGGGGCATGTGGCGGGGTGGGGGCGGGTAGTGAGCTGGGGAGGTAGGCTCGCCGGTCGGGCGTCCACACCCCGGGCGCCGGGCCGTCGAACCCGCCGAGCGGGCACACGGCACGCACCGGTTCGGATCCGCACAACGGGGACGACGGCGAGGAAAGTGCAGCCATGATCAGTGTTTTCGATCTCTTCAGCGTCGGTATCGGGCCGTCCAGCTCGCACACCGTCGGGCCGATGCGGGCCGCCCGGACGTTCGTGGCGGGTCTCAAGGCCGACGGGCAGTTGGCCGACGTGGCCCGGGTGCAGGCGGAGCTGTTCGGCTCGCTCGGCGCCACCGGCCACGGCCACGGCAGCGACCGCGCGGTGCTGCTCGGGCTGGAGGGCGAGGCCCCGGAGACGGTCGACACCGACTCGGTCGGGCCGCGGGTGGAGCGGATCCGCGCCGAGCGGCGGCTCCGCCTGGTCGGCAGCCAGGACGTCGACTTCGACCCGGACCGGGACCTGGTGCTGCACCGGCGGCGCTCGTTGCCGTACCACCCGAACGGGATGACGTTCGCGGCCTTCGACGCGGCCGGGAACGAGGTGCGTACGCGCACCTACTACTCGGTCGGTGGCGGGTTCGTGGTGGACGAGGCGGCGGCCGGGGCGGACCGGATCAAGCCGGACAGCACCCGGGTCCGGCACCCGTTCCTCACCGGCGCGGAGCTGCTGGACGTGACCACCCGTACCGGCCTGTCGATCAGCGACGTGATGCTCGCCAACGAGCTGTCCTGGCGCAGCGAGGCGGACGTGCGCGCGGGGCTGCTGGAGATCTGGCGGGTGATGCGCGAGTGCGTGGAGAACGGGTGCACCCGCGACGGCGTACTCCCGGGTGGGTTGAAGGTCCGCCGCCGCGCGGCCGAGCTGCGGCGCGGCCTGGAGGCGGAGGGCGAGGGCACCGACCCGCTGCGCGCCATGGACTGGGTGACGCTGTTCGCGCTCGCGGTCAACGAGGAGAACGCGGCCGGCGGGCGGGTGGTCACCGCGCCGACGAACGGGGCCGCCGGGATCATCCCGGCCGTGCTGCACTACTACACCCGGTTCGTGCCGGGAGCCTCCGAGGAGGGGGTGGTCCGGTTCCTGCTGGCCGCCGGTGCGATCGGTGTGCTGTTCAAGGAGAACGCTTCTATCTCCGGGGCGGAGGTCGGCTGCCAGGGCGAGGTCGGCTCGGCGTGCTCGATGGCCGCCGCAGGTCTGGCCGAGGCGCTGGGTGGCACCCCGGAGCAGGTGGAGAACGCGGCCGAGATCGGCATGGAGCACAACCTCGGGCTCACCTGCGACCCGGTCGGTGGCCTGGTGCAGATCCCCTGCATCGAGCGCAACGCGGTGGCCAGTATCAAGGCGATCACGGCGGCCCGGCTGGCGCTGCGCGGCGACGGGGTGCACCACGTGTCGCTGGACAAGGTCATCAAGACCATGCGGGAGACCGGTGCCGACATGAAGGTCAAGTACAAGGAGACGGCCCGGGGCGGCCTCGCGGTCAACGTGATCGAGTGCTGACCCCGTTGGGGTGACCCCCGGTCGACGGCCGCCACGCCGACGCTGAACGGCGCGACCATGGTCCGGTGACGTCCGCCGTCGCGGCGCTCTGGTCCGCCCGCACCTCGCTGCGCATCCTGGTCCGGCGGGATCTCGCGGTGAAGTACCAGCAGTCGCTGCTGGGCTACTTCTGGTCGCTCATCGAGCCGCTCGGCATGGGCCTGATCTACTGGTTCGTCTTCGGGGTGCTCTATTCCGGCGCGACCCGGCGGCACCTGGGCGAGGCGGCCGGCTCGTACCCGCTGTTCCTGATCACCGGGATCTTCGCCTGGATGTGGGCGAGTTCGGCGCTGACCGAGGCGGCAAACGCGCTCACCGGGCAGTCCCGGCTGATCACCACGATGAACCTGCCCCGCCCGATCTTCCCGATCGGGCGGGTTGCCGGCCGCTTCGCCGAGTATCTGGCCGGACTGCCGATACTCGTCGCCATCGCGGCGCTCTACGCGGCCCATGGGAAGATCCGCCCGGGCTGGAACCTGCTCGCCCTGCCGCTGGCCGTCGCGGTGCAGTTCATGCTGCTGGTGGGCCTGGCCCTGCTGCTGTCGGCGGGGAACGTGCTGATGCGGGACATCGAGCGGACCATGCGACTGGTGATCCGGGTGCTGTTCTACGCCACCCCGATCATCTATCCGCTGAACCTGGTCCGGGACTCCGGCATGCCCGGCTGGCTCAAGGTCGCCTACGAGCTGAACCCGCTGGTCGGGATCTTCCAGTTGCAGCACGCGATCTGGTATCCGGACGAGTTCCCGGACGCCCGGCTGCTTACCGTCACGGTGGCGGGCAGCGGGCTGGTCCTGGCGCTCGGCTGGTGGGCGTTCCACCGCCTCGAACCGGCCGTGCTCAAGGAACTCTGACGTGGCGGCGATCATCGAGGCGGACGGGCTCGGCATCCGGTTCGTCCGCAACCGGCGGCGGCAGCTGCGGCTGCGGGAGCTGATCGTGCACCGGGGCGCGCGCGACCCGGACGCCGGCCGGTTCTGGCCGCTGCGGGACCTGTCGTTCCGGGTCGAGCCGGGCGAGACGGTGGGCGTGGTGGGGCGCAACGGCACCGGCAAGAGCACGCTGCTGCGGTTGATCGCCGGGGTGCTCATCCCGGACGAGGGCACGATCGCGGTGCGCGGCCGGGTGGCGCCGCTGCTGGAACTCTCCGCCGGCTTCTCCGGCGACCTGACCGGCCGGGAGAACCTCTACCTGGTGGGTGGGCTGCACGGGCTCTCCTCGGCCTACCTGCGGCGGCACTTCGACGAGATCGTCTCGTTCGCCGGTGAGCAGGTGGAACGTGCCATCGACACGTCGGTGCGGCACTACTCGTCGGGGATGAAGGTGCGGCTCGGTTTCGCGGTGATCGCGCACCTGCCGCACCCGGTGCTGTTGGTGGACGAGGTGACCGCGGTCGGGGACGCGGAGTTCCGTGCGAAGTGCTATGCGACCATCGAGCGACTTCTCGCGGAAGGGCGCACGCTGGTGCTGGTGTCACACAACGACAAGGACCTCACCCGGTTCTGCCGTCGGGGGCTCTACCTCGACGCCGGACGGCTGATCGTCGACGGGACCATCGACGAGGCGCTGGCTGCCTACGCCGACGCGGCGCAGCGGTGACGCTCGCGATCGTGCTCGCCGCCGGACCGGCGGCGGGCCGCCTCAGCGAGGCCGGGGAACCGCCGGCCGACCGGCTGGCCGCGCAGTGGC
>NZ_CADEAU010000115.1 GCF_902825405.1 Micromonospora maritima
CACCCGGCCCCGCCGCCCCCAACCCGGCACAGGCCCGCGCGGTCGCCGCCGACTCGGCCCGCGCGCTCGTGGCGAACCGCCCCGCCTACCTCCAGGCCGGTTCCGACGACGCGTTCGTGCAGAAGCCGGTCATCTCCTCCGAGGGCACCCAGTACGTGCCCTACGAGCGCACCTACAAGGGCCTGCCGGTGGTCGGCGGCGACTTCGTCCTGGCCACCGACGCCGCCGGCAACCTGAAGTACGCCTCCGTCGCCCAGCAGCGGCCCATCGGCGTCCTCGCCACCACCCCCACGCTGACCCGGGCCGCCGCCGCGAAGAAGGCGCGTGCCCAGCTCACCACCGTCAGCTCGGTCGAGGGCACCACGCTCGTCGTCTACACCCTCGGCGCCAGCCCGACGCTGGCCTGGGAGACCACGGTGCGCGGCACCGACGCCCACGGCCCGAGCCGGCTCACCGTCGACGTCGACGCCCGCACCGGGGCGGTGCTGCGTACGCAGGAGCACATCGTCGCGGGCACCGGCACCGGCGCCTGGAACGGCCCGAGCCCGCTCACGCTGAACACCACCAAGTCGGGCACCACGTACTCCATGAAGGACCCGACCGTCACCAACCTCAGCTGCCAGGACGCCGCGAACAACACCACGTTCAGCGGCTCCGACGACGCCTGGGGCAACGGCACCGCCACCAACAAGGAGACCGGCTGCGTCGACGCGCTGTTCAGCGCCCAGACCGAGCACAAGATGCTCAACCAGTGGCTGGGCCGCAACGGCGCCGACGGCAACGGCGGCTACTGGCCGATCCGGGTGGGCCTGAACGACCAGAACGCCTACTACGACGGCACCCAGGTCCAGATCGGCAAGAACACCGCCGGGCAGTGGATCGGCTCGCTCGACGTGGTGGCGCACGAGATCGGCCACGGCATCGACGACCACACCCCGGGCGGCATCTCCGGCGGTGGCACCCAGGAGTTCGTGGCGGACACGTTCGGCGCGGCCACCGAGTGGTTCGCCAACGAGCCCTCCAGCTACGACGCGCCGGACTTCCTGGTCGGCGAGAAGATCAACCTGGTCGGCTCCGGCCCGATCCGCAACATGTACAACCCGTCCGCGCTCGGCGACCCGAACTGCTACTCCAGCAGCGTCCCCGGTGGCGAGGTGCACGCCTCCGCAGGCCCCGGCAACCACTGGTTCTACCTGCTGTCCAACGGCAGCAGCCCGACCAACGGGCAGCCGTCCAGCTCGACCTGCAACGGCAGCAGCGTGACCGGCCTGGGGATCCAGAAGGCCATCAAGATCATGTACAACGCGATGCTGCTCAAGACCTCGTCCTCGTCGTACCTGAAGTACCGCACCTGGACGCTTCAGGCGGCGAAGAACCTCTACCCGGGCAGCTGCGCCGAGTTCAACACGGTCAAGGCGGCCTGGGACGCGGTCAGCGTGCCGGCCCAGTCCGGTGACCCGACCTGCGCCGGCGGCACCCCGACGCCCACGCCGACCACCACGACCACCCCGCCGTCGGGCGGCTGCTCCGGCAACAAGCTGGCCAACCCGGGCTTCGAGTCGGGCAACGTGAACTGGAGCGCCTCGTCCGGCGTCATCACCACGGACAGCGGCCAGGCCGCGCACGGGGGCTCGTACAAGGCGTGGCTCGACGGCTACGGCTCGTCGCACACCGACACCCTGAGCCAGTCGGTGACGATCCCGGCCGGATGCCGCGCGACGCTGAGCTTCTGGCTGCACATCGACAGCGCGGAGTCGACCACGACCACCGCGTACGACAAGCTCACCGTCAAGGCCGGCAGCACCACGCTGGCGACCTACTCGAACCTGAACAAGGCCACCGGCTACGTGCAACGGTCCTTCGACGTCTCGTCGCTGGCCGGCACCACGGCGACCATCTCGTTCAGCGGCGTGGAGGACAGCTCGCTGCAGACGTCCTTCGTCGTCGACGACACCGCGGTCACCCTGGGCTGACCGTACGGCGAGCGGCCGGTCGTCGTCCTCCGGGCGGCCGGCCGCCTCGTCGTGCCGGGACGCGGGTCAGGCCGGGCCGGCGGCCCGGGACGCGGCACCGCGGCCCCGGGGGATCCGCGCGGCCACCTCGTGCATCGCCCGGCTGAACAGCTCCGCCTGGTCGGGCAGGCCGCCGAGACGGGCCGCCAGGGCGTCGGCGTCGGCCCGGGCCGAGTCGCTGACCCGGGCGTCCAACTCGGTGAGCGCCGCGTTGACGGCGGCGACGACATGTCCGCAGAGGACCTCCAGTGGTTGGCCGGCCAGCTCCGGGTCGACGGTTACCGAGTCGAGCCGGCCACCCTGGACGGCGACCGCGCGGACGCGGCCGTCGGCCGTGGCGCCCTCGGCCCGCAGCAGCTCGCCCGGCTCGCCGTCGGGGTGCACGCCGGCCCGGGACCGCATCGCCGCGAGGGCCTGCTGGGTCCGGCTCAGGAGCTCGTCGAGGCTCGCGGCGGCCGAGAACGGGTCGTTGGTCATATCCGCGCTTTCTTCACGTCTTAGCCGAGCATCGTGACCATAGCAACAGGCTCGGACAGAGCACGGTCACCGCCCGGCTCCGCCCGCAGGCGAGCAGGTCGGACGCCGCTCGTCCGGCGTGTCGCACGACCGAGGACGCCCGGCGGCAGGGCCGAACCAGCCCGGCGTGTCGCGCGAACCCGGACGCCCGGCCGGGGCCCGGCCGGGCGTCCGGGGCGACTCAGCGCAGGCGCAGGCGCTGGCCCGGGAAGATCAGGCCCGGGTCGTCGCCGACGACCGCGCGGTTGCGCTCGTGCAGCGCTCGCCAGCCGCCGACGACGTGCGTCGCGACGGCGATCCCGGAGAGGGTGTCGCCGGGGCGCACCCGGTAGGTGCCGGCGTCCCGGCCGACCGCACGGTCCACCGTGGACCTGGTCGTGGTGGGCCGGTCGGCGGCCTTCCTCGCCGCGGGGCGGTCGGCCTTCGCCGCGGGGCGGTCGGCCTTCGCCGCGGGGCGGTCGGCCACCTTCTTCGGTGACGAGCCGGATCCGCCCTTGCGGCCGCAGACCGGCCAGGCGCCGATGCCCTGGCCGTCCAGGACCCGCTCGGCGACGGCGATCTGCTCGCTCCGGCTGGCCAGGTCGGCCCGGGCGGCGTACGTCCGTCCGCCGTAGCCGTTCCAGGTGCCGCGCGAGAACTGGAGCCCGCCGTAGTAGCCGTTGCCGGTGTTGATGTGCCAGTTGCCGCCGGACTCGCACCGCGCGACGGCGTCCCAGTCGACGCCGGAGGCGACGGCCGGAGCGGCGGGCGCGAACAGGACCGCGGCGCCGGCCAGGACCACGCCGATTGCGGTACGACGGGCTGTGTGTGCAGTTGCCATGTGGGTTCCTCCACGCCGACGAGGTGAGCTGTCGG
The DNA here is from genome assembly GCF_902825405.1 of Micromonospora maritima. Lineage (GTDB taxonomy): Bacteria > Actinomycetota > Actinomycetes > Mycobacteriales > Micromonosporaceae > Micromonospora > Micromonospora maritima. The sequence continues at coordinate 3,384 of NZ_CADEAU010000115.1, forward strand.
GTTCGGGCCGAGGAGCCCGGCCGCCGCTGGCGGCTTCACCCCGAGGTGACTTGCACCGAGGAACGTCGGGTCCCCCGCTCCCGCCCGTGGTTCGGGTACCGCCGGGCCGGCGGCGGGACTAGGCGTTACCGGCCCGCGGTGTCCGCGACTGCGAACGGAACCGACGCTAGGGACGATTTCCGACGATCACCCACTTCTTGGGATGTTCGTCACCCGGGCGGGCGACCGCCCGCGCGGGGCGTGGCGACGTGGTAGCGGAACGGCGCGGCCGATTCCGGGTGCCCGGCCGACCGGCCGTGACCTCGGGCTACCGTGGGCGGGACCGGCAAGATCCGATGAGGAGCGGCACGGATGACCGAGCACGGACACGAGCTGGCCTTCGGCGGCTTCCTCACCCCCGCCGCCGGGCGGCCCGACCAGGTGGTGGCGCTCGCCACGCTGTGCGAGCAGGTCGGGCTGGACCTGGTCACCTTCCAGGACCATCCCTACCAGCCGGGTTTCCTGGACACCTGGACGCTGATGTCGTACGTGGCCGCCGCCACCGACCGGATCGGACTGGCCGGCAACGTGCTCAACCTGCCGCTGCGCCAGCCGGTGGTGCTCGCCCGCAGCGTGGCCAGTCTGGACCTGCTCACCGGCGGCCGGGTCGAGCTGGGGCTGGGCGCGGGCGCGTTCTGGGACGCGATCGAGGCGGCCGGCGGGCGGCGGCTCTCCCCCGGCGCGGCGGTCGACGCGCTCGACGAGGCGATCCAGGTCATCCGGGAGGTCTGGGGCACCGACCGGCGCGGGATGATCCGCGTCGCCGGGGAGCACTACCGCGTGGTGGGCGCGAAACGCGGACCGGCGCCGGCCCATCCGGTCGGCATCTGGGTGGGCGCGTACAAGCCGCGCATGCTGCGCCTGGTCGGGCGCGCCGCGGACGGCTGGCTGCCGTCGCTGGCGTACCTGCCGAAGGGGCCCGACGAGCTGCCCGCGCTCAACGCGCTCGTCGACGAGGGCGCACGGGCCGCCGGGCGGGACCCCGGCGCGGTCCGCCGGATGCTCAACGTGACAGGCAGTTTCACCCGCTCCGCCACCGGCTTCCTGGCCGGGCCGCCGCAGCGGTGGGTGGAGGACCTGGCCGGACTCGTCCTGGAGCACGGCGTCACCACCTTCATCCTCGGCAGCGACGAGCCGCGCGACATCCAGGTGTTCGCCCAGGAGGTCGCGCCGGCGGTCCGGGAGCTGGTCGCGGGCGAGCGCGCCACGCCGGGCAGCGGCGCCGACGCCGTCGCGCGGGAGCGGGCCGCCGTCGGCGTACCGACCGCGCTCGCGGTCACCCCCACCCCCGATCCCGGGGTACGCCTGAGCACGCGCCGTCTCTGGGACGAGTCGGCCCGCCCGACCGCCCCGCCGCCGCCGGCCGGGCACGTCTACCCACCCCGGGCGCAGGCCGCCGGCCAGCACCTGGTGGACGTGCACGACCACCTGCGCCAGGAGTTGGCCCAGGTGCGGGACCTGCTGGAACAGGTCAAGCGGGGAGCGGTCTCGCTCGGCGGCGCGCGGGCCGCGCTGAACGAGATGACCATGCGCCAGAACAACTGGACGCTCGGCGCGTACTGCGCGGCGTACTGCACCGTGGTGACCCAGCACCACGGCCTGGAGGACGCGTCGGTCTTCCCGCACCTGCGCCGTGCCGACGCCGGGCTGGCGGCGGTGCTGGACCGGCTGGAGGAGGAGCACGTGGTGATCCACGGCGTGGTGGAGGGCGTCGACCGGGCGCTGGTGGAGCTGATCGGCCGGCCGGGCGACTTCACCGGGCTCCAGGAGGCGGTGGACCTGCTCACCGACACGCTGCTGTCGCACCTGTCGTACGAGGAGCACCAGATCGTCGAGCCGCTGGCCCGGCACGGCTTCTACCCCGGCCAGCTCTGACCGGCGGGATATTCCCGGGTCGGGCCGTGAGATAGCTGGCTTTTGTTTCCCTAAGTCAGCGCGGTAGCGTCGGTCCCATGACGGACTTCCTCGCGCAGCGCGACTCCTGGTCCACCGCCAACTGCTCGATCGCCCGGGCGCTCGAGGTGGTCGGCAACCGGACCACGCTGCTCCTGCTGCGCGAGGCGTCGTTCGGCACCCGACGCTTCGACGACTTCGCCCGCCGGGTCGGCGTGAGCGAGCCGGTCGCCGCCGCCCGCCTCAAGCAGCTCGTCGCCGACGGCCTGCTCGACCGGCGGCCCTACCGGGAGCCCGGGCAGCGCACCCGCGACGAGTACGTGCTCACCGCCAAGGGCCGCGACCTGCTGCCGGTGCTCGTCGCCCTCCGCCAGTGGGGCGACGCGTACGCCGCCGACGAGGTCGGCCCGTCCGTCCTGGTCACCCACCACGACTGCGGGGCGGACGTGCGTGCCCGGCTGCGCTGCGACGCCGGGCACGACGTGCCGGCCGACGAGCTGGCCGTGCTGCCGGGCCCGGGCCTGCGGCCCTCCTGATCCACCCACCTCCACACCTCTCGGAGCAAGACATGAAGATCGCTGGAAGCACCGCCCTGGTCACCGGCGCGAACCGCGGCTTCGGCCGACGCCTGGCGGCGGAACTCGTGGCGCGCGGCGCCACCGTCTGGGCCGGCGCGCGCAACCCGGACAGCGTCGACCTGCCCGGCGTCACCCCGCTACGCCTGGACGTCACCGACCCCGCCTCGGTGGCCGCCGCCGCGCAGCGTGCCGGTGACGTGACGCTGTTGGTCAACAACGCCGGCGTGAGCACCGGCGCCGACCTGCTGGACGGCGACCTCGACCAGATCCGCCTGGAGCTGGAGACGCACTACCTCGGCACGCTGTCGGTGGTGCGGGCGTTCGCGCCCCGGATCGCGGCGAACGGCGGCGGGACGATCCTCAACGTCCTGTCGGCCCTGTCCTGGTTCACGTTTCCCGGCGTCGGCGCGTACGGGGCGGCCAAGGCCGCCGAGTGGTCGATGACCAACGCGCTGCGCGTCGAGCTGGCCGGCCGGGGTGTCCGGGTCGCCGGCCTGCACGTGGGCTACATGGACACCGAGATGGCCGCCGCCGTCACCGGGCCCAAGGCCGACCCGGCCGAGGTGGCCCGGCTGGCCGCCGACGGTATCGAGTCCGACAGCTACGAGATCCTGGCCGACGACGTCGCCCGCCGGGTCCAGGCCGGCCTCTCCGGCGGTGTGGCCGCCCTCTACCCCGCCCTCCCCTGAGCGCCCGGAAGCAAGGAAGGGCCCCTTCTTATCGCCCAGGCGATAAGAAGGGGCCCTTCCTTGCAGCTACAGGCCGCGGGCGAGGCGGTCGGCGAGGATCCGGGTGAAGCGGGCCGGGTCGGCGAGTTCGCCGCCCTCGGCCAGCAGCGCCATCCCGTACAGCAGCTCGGCGGTCTCGGTCAGCGCGGCGGTGTCGCCGCCCTCCCCGTGCGCCTTGCGCAGGCCGGTGACCAGCGGGTGGGTCGGGTTCAGCTCCAGGATGCGCTTGACCCGGGGCACCTCCTGGCCCATCGCCCGGTACATCTTCTCCAGCGTCGGCGTCATGTCGTGCGCGTCGCCCACCACGCAGGCCGGCGAGGTGGTCAGCCGGGTGGACAGTCGCACCTCCTTGACGCTGTCGGTGAGCGCGTCGCCGAGGAAGGCGAGCAGGTCGGCGTACTCCTGCCGCTCGGCCTCGGCCTTCTCCTTCTCCTCCGCGGTCTCCAGGTCGACCTGGCCCTTGGCGACCGAGCGCAGCGTCGTCCCGTCGTACGCCCCGACCCGCTCGACCCACACCTCGTCCACCGGGTCGGTGAGGATCAGCACCTCGTAGCCCTTGGCCCGGAACGCCTCCAGGTGCGGCGAGTTCTCGATGGTGGCCCGGTTCTCGCCGGTGGCGTAGTAGATCTCGGTCTGCCCCTCCTTCATCCGCTCCACGTACGCGCGCAGCGTGGTCGGCTCGGCCGGGTCGTGGGTGCTGGCCGCGCGGACCAGGTCCAGCAGCGCCTCGGTGTTGTCCGGGTCCTCCAGCAGACCCTCCTTGACCACCGGCCCGAACTCGGTCCAGAACGTGCGGTACGACTCGGCGGACATGTCGTTGAGCGTGCCGAGCACCTTCTTGACCAGCCGCCGGCGCACCGCCCGGATCTGCCGGTCCTGCTGGAGGATCTCCCGGGAGATGTTCAGCGACAGGTCGTGCGCGTCCACCACGCCCTTGACGAAGCGGAGGTAGTTGGGGATCAGCGCCTCGCAGTCGTCCATGATGAACACGCGCTTGACGTAGAGCTGCACGCCGCGGCGGCCCTGCGGGGCGAACAGGTCGAGCGGGGCGTGCGAGGGCACGAAGAGCAGCGCCTCGTACTCGAAGGTGCCCTCGCCGCGCATGTGGATGGTCTCCAGCGGGTCGGCCCAGTCGTGCGCGACGTGCCGGTAGAACTCCTTGTACTCGGCCTCGTCCACCTCGTCCCGGGACCGCGCCCAGAGCGCCTTCATCGAGTTGAGCGTCTGCTCCTCGCGGACCGTGGCGCCGTCGTCGCCGGGCTTGTCCACGGTCATCCGGATCGGCCAGGCGATGAAGTCGGAGTAGCGCTTGACGATCTCGCGGACGGTGCGCTCGTCGGTGTAGTCGTGCAGGTTGTCGTCGGCGTCGACCGGCTTGAGGTGCAGGGTGACCGAGGTGCCCTGCGGGGCCTCGTCGACCGGCTCCACCGAGTAGGTGCCCTCACCGGTGGACTCCCAGCGGGTGCCGCCGGTCTGCCCGGCGCGCCGGGTCAGCAGGGTCACCCGGTCGGCGACCATGAAGGTGGCGTAGAAGCCGACGCCGAACTGGCCGATCAGGTCCTGGTCGGCGGCGGCGTCCTTGGACTCGCGCAGCGTGCGCAGCAGCTCGGCGGTGCCCGACTTGGCGATGGTGCCGATCAGGCCGACGACCTCGTCGCGGGACATGCCGATGCCGTTGTCCCGCACGGTCAGCGTGCGGGCGTCCGCGTCAACCTCGATCTCGATGTGCAGGTCGGACGCGTCGACCGACAGGTCCTTGTCGACGAGTGAGGCCAACCGCAGCTTGTCCAACGCGTCGGACGCGTTCGAGATCAGTTCGCGCAGGAAGACGTCCTTGTTCGAGTAGATCGAGTGCACCATCAGCTGCAGCAGCTGACGCGCCTCGGCCTGGAACTCCAGCGTCTCGACCCGGTCGCTCACACCGACTCCCCTCCTGATTGCGGCCCTACGGCGGAAAGGATACGAGGGGTGACGGGGACGGCACCGACCGGCCGGGTCTGTGCCGAAACTCGACTGGTACAACCAGTTGACGGGTTGATGTGTCCGGGGCCACACTGCTGGCCATGGCCTTCGCTCCCGCCCCCCGCGCCTCGGTCTCCGACCACGTCTTCGGCCAGCTCCGCGACGCGATCGTGTCCGGTCGCTACCGACCGGACGAGACCCTGCCGGGCGAGCGTGAGCTGGCCGCGGCGTTCGCGGTGAACCGGCACGCGGTCCGGGAGGCGCTGCGCCGGCTGCAACAGCTCGGCCTGGTCCGGGTGAGCCAGGGCGGCGCGACCCGGGTGCTGGACTGGCGGGTGCACGCCGGGCTCGACCTGGCGCTGTCCCTGGCCCGCTCCGGCGACGTGCTCCCGGTCGCGACGCTGGTGCGGGACATGTTGGAGATGCGGGCCTGCGTCGGGACCGACGCCGCCCGGCTCTGCGCCGAGCGCGGCGACCCGGCGGTCGTCGTTGACCTGGTCCGCGCCGCCGAGGACTACGGCTCGCTCGCCCCCGACCTGGACCGGATGGCCGAGGCGAACATCGCGATCTGGCGTCTGGTCGTCCGCGGCAGCGGCAACACCGCCTACCAGCTCGCGTTCAACAGCCTGGTCGCCGGCACGTTCGCGGTCGGCGACGTCCCCCCGGACACCCGTACCGCCGAACTGCTCGACGTCGCCGGTCACCGCCGGCTCGCCGCCGCGATCGCGTCCGGTCAGGGCGCGGCGGCCGCCCGGCAGGCCCGGGCGCTGCTGACCGCCCCGGTCACCACCCCCACCACCCCCACCACCGGAAGGGAAGCGCGCGCATGATCCCCGCCGTGCTGTACGCCGTCCCGGCGTTCCTGCTCCTGATCGTCATCGAGGCGGTCTCCTACCGCTTCCTGCCCGACGACGACGAACGCGGCTACGAGCTGCGCGACACCACCACCAGCCTGTCGATGGGGCTGGGCAGCCAGATCATCGGCTTTCCGTGGAAGCTGCTCACGGTCGGTGTGTTCGCGGCGCTGTGGACGGTCGCGCCGGTCCACCTCTCCCCCGGCGACTGGTGGACCTGGGTGATCCTGTTCTTCGCCGACGACCTGGCCTACTACTGGTTCCACCGCTCCCACCACGAGGTACGCGTGCTGTGGGCGAGCCACGTGGTGCACCACTCCAGCGTGTACTACAACCTCTCCACGGCGCTGCGGCAGAGCTGGACGCCGATGACCTCGCTGCCGTTCTGGCTGCCGCTGGCGCTGCTCGGCATCCCGCCGTGGATGATCTTCCTCCAGCAGTCGATCAGCCTGCTCTACCAGTTCTTCCTGCACACCGAGCGGATCACCGTGCTGCCCCGGCCGATCGAGTGGATCTTCAACACCCCGTCGCACCACCGGGTGCACCACGGCTCGAACACCGAGTACCTGGACCGCAACTACGGCGGCATCCTGATCGTCTGGGACCGGCTGTTCGGCAGCTTCGAGCCGGAGCGGGCCACCGCGCGCTACGGGCTGACCAAGAACATCGGCACCTACAACCCGCTGCGGGTGGCCACCCACGAGTTCGCCGCGATCTGGTCCGACGTGCGCCGGGCCACGTGCTGGCGACACCGCCTCGGCTACCTGTTCGGCCGGCCCGGCTGGCAGCCGGCCCGGTGAGGCGCTCCTGGCTGACCCTGTTCGGGCTGGTCGCCGCCGTCGAGCTGGCCGGCGTCGCGCTCGACTCGACAGCGCTCCAGTGGCTGGCCAAGCCGCTGCTGGCGCCGGTGCTGCTGGCGTACCTGTGGCAGCGACGACGGCGGGTGGACGCGGTGGCGGTCGGTCTGGTCGCCGCCACCGCCGGGGACGTGGCCCTGCTCGTGCCGGGCCGGGCCGCGTTCCTGCTCGGCATGGGGTTCTTCCTGGTCGCGCAGCTGGCGTTCCTCACCGGGTTCCTGCGGCGCGGACGCCCGCCGGCCGTGGCGTGGGCGGTCTACCTGCTCGCCTGGGCGGTCGGCAACGCGCTGCTGTGGAGCGCGCTGGGGCCGCTGCGGCTGCCGGTGCTCGGCTACAGCCTGGCGCTGTGCCTGATGGCCGCCGCCGCGACCGGGGTGTCCGCGCGGACCGCTGCCGGCGGCGCGTCGTTCCTCGTCTCCGACCTGCTGATCGGCGTCGGCGCGGCCGGCACCGACCTGCCCGGCGCCGGCCTGCTGGTGATGGGCACCTACATCGCCGCGCTGCTGTTGATCACCACCGGCTGGGCGACCGACCGCGTCGAGGTCCACCGCGAGCCGGTGGCGGCGCCGGCGTGACCGACGCCGGTGGCGGTGTGCGACGCGCACACCGCCACCGGTGCGCTCAGCGGATCCGGACCGGGGCGGAGAGCAGCTCGTTGTCCGCCGGGAGCGCGTCGCGGTGGTCCCGCACCGCGGCCACCGCGCGGAAGGTCACCTTGCCGACCGCCGCGTCCTCCGGCGTCACGGTGTACGTGAACGAGAACGAGGTACGCCCGCCCCCGCCCGTCGCCGGAACCGGCTTGGCAGCGGCGTCCACCTGCTCGAACCCCCACGGATGGCTGCGTTCGAGGCGGACCTCCACCTGCTCGTCGTACCTGGTGTTGCGCACCTCGACGGTGACGCCGACGCGCTGCCCGGCACGGGCGGTCGAGGGGGTGTTCACCTTGACCACCGCCACGTCGTGCGTGCGGACCACGGAGGTGTGGGTGGCGGTGGCGGTGCGTCCGTCGACCGTGCGCGCGGTCAGCCGCACCGGGTGGTCACCGTCGGACGCGAAGCGGTGCCGGGGGAACTGCTCCGTCGACGTGGTGCCGTCGCCGAAGTCCCAGACCAGCGAGCCCAGGTCGATGCCCAAACCGGCCGGGTCGTACAACCGGGGCCAGAACGCGACCTCGTCGAAGACGCTCCACTCCACGTCGGCCACGTCGAAGTCGACCTCCGGACCGGGCGCCACGTCCAGCCGGAACGTCGTCTGCTCGGCGTAGTCCGCGCCGATCCGAAGGAGGTACGTCGTGCCGGCCCGCGCCGGGAACGTCACGGGCGTGCCGCCGTAGGTGGGGCGGCAGGTGACCTCGGCGAGGTTCCCGAGGGAGTCGCCGGTGTAGACCGCGACGCCGAGGTAGTCCGGCCCGGTGCCGGCGGTGACCAGCTGATCCGCGGTGGGGGTGTACGAGTACCAGACCGTCCGGGCGGCCTCGAAGCAGGACGACGGCTCGCCCTCCTCCACGGTGGCGGCGCTGAGGTCCTGCCCGTCGACGAACGGCAGCGCGCCGACCGGCAGCGCGCCGGCCAGGTTGTCGTTGGCCGGCGCGTCGGCGGCGGCGGACGCGCCCGCCGCGTTGACGGCCAGCAGGGCGACCACGCCCGGAACCGCGACGGCGATCCGGGCGAGTTGTCGGTTGACCACTTCTCCTCCTGAGGGCCCCGTATCCCTTGTGGATGCGACCGGGCCACGGTAGGAGCCCGTGCCCCAGGGCCGGGCTAAGAGAAGCTCTCGGCGAGGTTAAGGCCGTCCGGGCCGGTCGGTCGTGCCGGACCCGAGCACCCGGGTCACCACGGTCAGGTCGTCGCCGCCGAGGCCCCGGTCCACCGCGTGCCGCCACTCGGCCGCCAGCGCCTCGCCGGCCGGGAAGCTGCCCGGCGGCGCCTCCCGCAGCGCCAGCTCGACGTCCTTGAGCGCCAGCGCGAGCGCGTACTGGGCGTCGTGCTCGTCGCGGACGGTCCGGGCCAGCTTCTCCGCCGCCCACGGCGACACCAACGGGCTGCCGCCCAGCGCCTGCCCCACCGTGTCGCGGTCGAGGCCGAGCGTGTCGCCGAGCGCGACCGCCGCGGCGACGCCCTCGTTGACGAACGCGAGCAGCAGGTTGTTGACGAGTTTGAGCCGCGAGCCGGCGCCGGCCGGCCCCAGCCAGAGCGTCCGCCGCCCGACCGCGTCGAAGACCGGCGCGACCCGCTCGCGGGCCTGGTCCGGCCCGGAGGCGAGCACCACCAGTTCGCCCCGCTCCGCCGGGCCCCGGCTGCCGGCCACCGGGGCGTCCACGAGCGTGACGTCGGGGCGCTCGGCGGCGACCAGTTCGGCCAGCCGTCCGGTCTCGGTGACCCCGATGGTGCTCATCTGCGCCCAGGCCGCCCCGGCCGGCAGGGCGGCGAGCATGCCCTGCTCGACGGCGATCGCGCGGACCGCGGCGGCGTCGGTCACCATGGTCACCGCGACGTCCGCCCGCCGGACCGCGTCGGCCGGGTCGGTGGCCACCTCGGCGCCCCGCGCGGCGAGCGCGCGGGCCGGTTCCGGGTGCCGGTTCCACACCACCGTGTCCAGGCCGGCGCCGACCAGGTTCGCCGCCATCGGCGTCCCCATGCCGCCGAGGCCGAGCACCGCCACCCGTGTCATCCACCGCTCCCGTCCTCGCCCGTCCGGGCCAGCCTAGGTGCGCGACCGGACGGCGGCATCCCACACTCCGGATCGGAGCGACGGCCCGGCTGCAGCTCACCGGACCACCGTTCACTTTCGCAAGTTTCTGGAAATCCTTTCTTATCAAGACTGTCTACTTGCAACTCTTGAAAGGCCTTCCATGCACTCCTAGCGTGACGGTGTGCTTCGTCGCCTCGCCCTCCCGCTCGCGGTGGTCGTCCTCGCCGCCGTCCCACCGGCCGCCCCGGCAGCGGCCGGGCCACCCCCGGCCGCCGCCCCCGCGTTCCTGGTGCGGCCGGCCG
>NZ_CADEAU010000116.1 GCF_902825405.1 Micromonospora maritima
TGCGGACCGCCCACCTCCGCGACGCCCGGCACCGCGCGGACCGCCTCCACCACCCGGTCGGCGGCGTCGGCGGCGGCCAGCACCTCGACCGGCGCGGCCGAGCCGCCCGGATAGTGGGCGGCGACCAGCCGCTGGCCGGTGACCGAGCCGACCTCGATGGTGAACGACTCGTCGTCGGGCAGGCCCAGGGCGAGATTGCCGATTCCGAAGGTCAGCGCGACCAGGACCGCGGCGGTACCCACCCAGACCGGGCGCGGTCGGCGGCCGACCAGGGCGGCGACCCGCCGCCACACCCCGTGGTCGGCGGTGTGGTCCCGCTCGTCCGCGCCGGGCGTGTGACGCGGCACGAACGGCCAGAACAGCCACCGCCCGCACAGGACGAGCACCGCCGGCAGCAGCGTGGTCATCGCCAGCAGCGCGGCCACGATGCCGACCGCGCCGACCGGCCCCAGTCCGCGGGTGGCGGGCAGGTCCGCCGCGACGAGGCAGAGCAGGCCGAGCGCGACGGTCGCCGCGGAGGCGCAGACCGCGCCGAACGAGCGGCGCAGCGCCACCGCCATCGCGGCGTGCCGGTCGGCGTGCCGGCGCAGTTCCTCCCGGTAGCGGGCGATGAGCAGCAGGGCGTAGTCCACGCCGACGCCGAAGACCAGCACGGTGAGGATGGTCTGGCTCTGGAAGTCCACGGCCAGGCCGGCGTGCCGGGCCAGCAGGTAGACGGTGGCGCCGGCGAGTTGGTTGGCGACGCCCACGGCGAGCAGCGGCACCAGCCACAGCACCGGGCTGCGGTAGGTGACCAGCAGGAGCAGGGCGACGGTGACGGCGGTGGCCAGCAGCAACGCGCCGTCCATCCCGTCGAACGCGTCCCAGATGTCGCTCTCGGCGGCCGCGTCGCCGGTCAGCGCGGTCCGCAGCCCTGGCGCGCCTTCGGCGAGGCGGTCCTTCATCGCGCTGACCGCGTCGGCGCGTCGTTGCTCGTCGGCGCTGACCGGGAGCGAGAACAGCAGCGCCCGACCGTCCGCGCTCGGTACCGGCGGGGAGACCACGCCGCCGTCGGCGTACCCGGCGAAGGCCGTCCGGTCGGCGTCGACCCGGGCCCGGTCGGCGGCGGTGAGACCGCTGTCGCGCACATAGACGGCGACGGCCAGCTGCCGGCGGGACTCGGGGAAGGCGGCCTCGGCCCGCTGCGCGGCGCGACTGCTCTCGACGCCGGGCGGCAACGCGCCGAGCGTCGAGTTGTCCTGCGTCTCGCCGAGCTTCAGCGCGAGCGGCCCGGCGGCCGCGAGCAGCACCAGCCAGAGCACGAGGACGGCGTACTTGCCGCGGCGGCCGGCGGGCAGCCCGGCCATTCGGTGCGGGGACATCGGGTCTTCCTCTCACTCGTGCCCGACGCGGAGTGCGGGCCCTGTCTCGATCCTTCGGCCCGGCGGCCCGCCGGTCAGGGGTGCCGTCCCGACTCCACGGGTGGTGCCAGCACCACCGGAACTCCGGCGGTGGTGCCGGAGAATGAGGTCCGTGGACGCATCGGTGCGCGTACTGCTTCGGACCTGGCTGCGGCCCGGCGCGGTGACCGCCGCCCAGGGGCTGCTGATCGCGTTGCTGTCGCTGACCACGCACGTGGCGCTGTTCGTGCTGTCGCTCGCCGCGCTGGTGCTGATCCCGGCGTTCGGCGTCGGCTTCGCGCTCTTCCCGGTGGTCACCGCCGGGGTACGGGTCTGCGCCGGGCTGCACCGCCGGCTGGCCCGGTGGGGCGGCGTCGGGATGGCCACGCCGTACCTGCCGGCGCCGGCCGGCGCGCAGTTCGGCACGTGGCGGCGCTTCCGCTGGGTGGTGAGCGACCCGGCGACCTGGCGGGACCTGGCCTGGCTGCTGCCCGGCGCGGTCACCGGCGCGGTGTGCCTGGCCGCGTTCGCCCTCCCGCTGTACGGCCTGGAAGGGCTGATCGGTGTCCCGCTGGTGCTGCACACCTTCGACGTCTGGTACGGCTACGGCCCGTTCTGGCCGGTCGACCACCTGGTCGAGGCGCTGCTCTGCTTCCCGCTCGGGGCGTTGCTGCTCGCCGTCGGCGTGGCGGCCGGCCGCTGGCTGGTCTGGCTGCACGTCACGTTCGCCGGTTTCTTCCTGCCGCCGACCCGCAGCGCCGAGCTGGCCCTGCGGGTGCGGCAGCTGACCGTCACCCGGGCCGAGACGGTCGACGCGCAGGCCGCCGAGCTGCGCCGGATCGAGCGCGACCTGCACGACGGCGCGCAGGCCCGGCTGGTCGCGCTGAGCATGAGCATCGGCCTGGCCGAGCAACTGGTGCGGGACGACCCGGAGGCGGTCCGCCGACTGCTCGCCGAGGCCCGGGAGACCAGCGGGCAGGCGTTGGCCGAGCTGCGCGGCCTGGTGCGCGGCATCCACCCGCCGGTGCTCGCCGAGCGGGGCCTGCCCGGTGCGGTACGGGCGCTGGCGCTGGCCGTGCCGCTGCCGGTGGACGTCACCGTCGACCTGCCCGGCCGGCCGGCGGCCCCGGTCGAGTCGGCCTCGTACTTCGCGGTCGCCGAGGCGCTGGCCAACGTCGGCAAGCACAGCGGGGCGACCCGGGCCTGGGTGGAGCTGCGGCACACCGGCGACCGACTGACGGTCGTGGTCGGTGACGACGGCCGGGGCGGCGCGCAGGCGACGGCGGGCGGCGGACTCGCCGGGACGGGGCGTCGGCTGGCCGCGTTCGATGGGACGATGACGGTGACCAGTCCGGTGGGTGGGCCCACCGTCATCAGCATGGAGCTGCCGTGCGAGTTGTCATCGCCGAGGACCTCGCCCTCCTCCGGGACGGGCTGACCCGGATCCTGGAGGCGTTCGGCTGCCAGGTGGTGGCGGCCGTCGACAACGGACCGTCGGTGCTGCCGGCGCTGACCGCGCACCGGCCGGACGTGGCGGTCATCGACGTCCGGCTGCCGCCGACGTTCACCGACGAGGGGTTGCAGGCGGCGGTGCGGGCCCGCGCCGAGTTGCCCGGGCTGCCGGTGCTCGTGCTGTCCCAGCACGTCGAGCAGCTCTACGCCCGGGAGCTGCTCGCCGACCGGCGTGGCGGGGTCGGCTACCTGCTCAAGGACCGGGTGTCCCACGTGGACCAGTTCGTCGACGCGGTGCGTCGGGTCGCCGCGGGCGGCACCGTGATGGACCCGGAGGTGGTCGCCCAGCTGCTGGCCCGCCGGGCCGGCGCCGGGCCGCTGGACGAGTTGACCGCGCGCGAGCGGGAGGTGCTCGGCCTGATGGCCGAGGGCCGGTCGAACGCGGCCGTAGCCGCCCGGCTGTTCGTCACCGAGAAGGCCGTCGACAAGCACATCAACAGCATCTTCAGCAAGCTGCGGATGCCGCCGTCCGGCGACGACAACCGGCGGGTGCTGGCGGTCCTGGCCTACCTGGACGGGGCGGACACCCGACGCCTCCCGAGCTGACCGCGCCGCGGTGTGGCGTGGGGCCCGCGCGCTCACGTGTTAAGCGGGGCCCGCTCCTATGCCGCAGGCGTTAAGAGGGGGCCCTTCCTTACGCGACGGGCACGCGGGGCAGGTGCTGCACGGCCGGTCCGGGGCGGCCGAAGTGCCAGCCCTGCCCGGCGTCGCAGCCGATCGCGCGCAGCCGGTCCGCCTGGTGCGCCGTCTCCACGCCCTCGGCGGTGACGGTGAGCCCGAGCGCGTGCGCCAGCGAGACCAGCGAGCCGAGGATCCGCTCGTCGGTACGGCCGCCCGGGTCACCGGCCGGGGCCCGCAGCCCGGTGACGAACTCGCCGGCCACCTTCAGCTCGTCGACCGGCAGGTCCCGCAGGTACGCGAGGTTGCAGTAGCCGGTGCCGAAGTCGTCGATCGCCACCCGGACGCCGAGGTCGCCCAGCACCCGCAGCGCCCGGACCGGCTCGACCACCGTGCTCATCATGGTGCTCTCGGTGATCTCCAGTTGCAGCCGTTCCGGCGGCAGGCCGGTGCGACCGAGCACGCCCCGCACCTCCGGCACGAGATCGGCCCGGTGCAGCTGGCGGACGGCCAGGTTGACGCTGACGAACGGGGCGACGCCGTCGGTCGCGGGCCAGGTGCCAGCCTCGCGGCACGCCTCCGCCAGCACCCAACTGCCGAGCCGGACGATCAGGCCGGTCTCCTCGGCCAGCGGGATGAAGCTGTCCGGCCGGAGCACGCCCAGCTCCGGGTGGCGCCACCGCACCAGCGCCTCCATGCCGAGCACCCGGCCGTCGCGCAGCGACGTGAGCGGCTGGTAGTCGAGGTAGAACTCGCCCCGGTCCAGTGCGGCCGGGATGGCCGCGGAGAGCGCGTACCGGGCCAGCTCGCGGCGGTTGCGGTCGGCGTCGAACAGCGACCAGCGCGCGCCACCGGCGGCCTTGGCCCAGTGCAGCGTGCTGTCCGCCGCGCGCATCAGCTCCATCGGGGAGGTGCCGGCCACCGGCCGCTCCACGATGCCGATGCTGGCCGACACGGTCAGCTCGTGCCCGTCCACGAGCGCGGGTTCCCGCACCGCGGCCAGCGCCGACTCGGCGACCTTGACCGCGTCGTCGGTGCCGGCGGTGCGTTCCACCAGGATGACGAACTCGTCGCCGCCCAGGCGGGCGACCAGGTGCTCGCCGAGTGCCCGGCGCAGCCGCTGGGCCACCGCGACCAGCAGCGAGTCGCCGACCTGGTGGCCGAGCGAGTCGTTGACCACCTTGAAGCGGTCCAGGTCGAGGAAGCAGACACCGACCCGGTCGGCGCCCCGGCCCGGGTTGTCGATCGCCGCGGTCAGCCGCTCGGTGAACAGTGTCCGGTTGGGCAGGTCGGTCAGCGGGTCGTGGGTGGCCTGGTGTCGGAACCGGGCCTCGCTGTCGCGCAGCGCCCGTTCGGCCTGGGCCCGGGCCATCATCGCCGCCCGCCGGATCGACTCCTGCTCGTCGAGCGTGCGGTCGCGCAGGGCGCGGGCGTACCCGGTGGCGACGGTGGCGAGCAGCCGGGCCATCCGGTCCTCGACGTCGTCGACCTCCAGGTCGAGGTCGCGGACCAGGCGCAGCTGGATCACCTCGACGGTGCGGCCCAACCCCTCGGCGGAGGCGATGTGCGACTGCACCAGCTCCGCGCCCACCTGCTGGCCGATCCGCAGGTCGAACGGGTCGGCCCGCAGCGCCTGCGCCAGCCGTTCGGTGAGCCGCTGGAGCATCTCCTCCAGCTGCGCCTGGGTCATCGGCAGGTAGCTGGTCCCGGAGACCGCCTTCGCCCAGGCCCGGGCGAAGACGCCGGGCCGGTGGCGGCCGGCGGTGGCGGGCACGTCGTCAGCCACCGAGCCGCCCGACCCCGCCCATGAAGACCGCCCGCTCGGCGTTCTCCGCCTGGTCGGGGGCGTCGGGACGCCACTGCGGCACCCACACCACACCCGGGTCGACGAGCGCGAAGCCGTCGAAGAGCGCGGTCAGCTCGGCCCGGCCGCGG
The DNA here is from genome assembly GCF_902825405.1 of Micromonospora maritima. Classification (GTDB taxonomy): domain Bacteria; phylum Actinomycetota; class Actinomycetes; order Mycobacteriales; family Micromonosporaceae; genus Micromonospora; species Micromonospora maritima. The sequence goes on from NZ_CADEAU010000116.1 coordinate 5,445, forward strand.
ATGAACAGTTGGCTGTCGGTGCGCCGGTAGACCCGCTCGGCCTCGGCCCGCTCGCCGGTGCCGTCCCGTCCGTCGTCACTGGCCTGGGAGAGCACCAGGTGGCTGCCCGGGGCCAGCGCCGCGCGCAGCGTCCGCAGGATCTCCTCCGGCCGGTCGGCGTCCGGAACGAAGTGCAGCACCGCCACGATCATCACCGCGACCGGGCGGGAGAAGTCGAGCAGCCGGTTGACGTCGGGGTGGCCCAGGATCGCCTCGGGATGGCGCAGGTCCTCCCGTACCACCGCGGCCCGCTCGTTGCCGGCCAGGATCTCCTGGCTGTGCGCCACGGCCACCGGGTCCACGTCGACGTAGACCACCCGGGACTCCGGGTCGATCCGCTGGGCGATCTCGTGCACGTTGCCCACGGTCGGGATGCCGGAGCCGATGTCCAGGAACTGGCGTACCCCGGCCTCAACCAGGTAGTGCACCGCGCGGCGCAGGAAGGCCCGGTTGGCCTGGGCCATCAGCGGGGCCTCCGGCACCGCCTCCACCATCGCCCGGGCGGCGGCCCGGTCGGCCGCGAAGTTGTGCGAGCCGCCGAGGTAGTAGTCGTACATGCGGGCCACGCTGGGGCGCTCGATGTCGATCGTCTCGGGTGCCCAGTCCGGCCGCTGCATGTCCCTGCCCCTTGGCTGTCGGCGACGCGCGGCCGTCACCGCCGCGCGGATCACCCGGGTATTCTGCCCGCCCGCCGTCGTGCTGCAAAGACCGCCGTCGCTACGCGTGCGGCCCCTCACCGTACGCGGTCACCCGCGCCCGGAATGCCGGAGAGGCCCGCGTCCGGCGTACGGACGGGGCCTCTCCGGCGAGGGTGTCAGAACTTCGGCGCGTCCGGGGCCTCCAGCAGGCCCAGCCGCAGCGCGGTCATCAGCGCCTGGGCGCGGTTGGCCGCACCCAGCTTCTCGTAGAGCTTGGAGATGTGCGTCTTGGCGGTCGACTCGCTGACGAAGAGCTGCTTGGCGATGCCGGCCACGCTCATGCCGTCGGCCAGCAGCCGCAGCACCTGGCCCTCACGCGGGGACAGCTGCGGGCCGGACGGGGCGAGCCGCCGCTTCATCGCCTCGGCCAGGTCGGCCGCGGTGAACGCGCTGGGGGAGGAGGCGGCGTGCCGGGCGGCGGCCACCACCTCGTCGGCCGGCGCGGTCTTCGGCACGAACGCGCTCGCACCCGCCTCCAGCGCGCCGAAGAGCTGGTCGTCGCCGGCGTACATGGTCAGCACGACGATGCCCATCGAGGCGCTGGACTTGCGCAGCGCCCGGGTCGCCTCCAGGCCGCTGCCGTCGGGGAGTCGCAGGTCCATGATCACCACGTCCGGCTGGAGCGCGCCGGCCTGGCGCACGCCCTCCGCGGCCGTGGCGGCCTCGCCCACGACCTCGAACTGCCGGTCCCGCTCGAAGGCGTGCCGCAGACCCTTGCGGATCAGGTCGTGATCGTCGACAAGGAGAACCTTGGTCCGGGTGGCCGGTGTCGGGCTAGTGGTCATCCTCGGGTTACTCCCCTTCTGCTGCTGCGGTGCTGCCGCGCACCTTATCGCGCCGGGGCGACGAGCCGAGTACCACCGCCACGGTCGTGCCGCTGGGTTGACGCGGCCTGATCTCCAACCGGCCTCGGATACGTTCCGCCCTCTCCGCCATGATCGCAAGACCATAGTGCCCCTCGGGGCGCTGGTCACCGATGCCGTGACCGTCATCCGACACTTCGATCCGGGCGTACGGCGGATCCACCTCGCACGTGACCCAGAGGTTCGACGCGCCGGCGTGCTTGCGCGCGTTTGTCACCGCCTCCTGCGCGATGCGCAGCAACTCGGCCTCGGTGGCGGCCGGCAGCCGGGCGGTGGACTCGTCCAGCGACAGGTTCACCCGCAGGCCGCCGGCGGCGCCGACGGTGCGGGCGTACTCGGCGATGGCGGCGGCCAGGCCGCCGTGCCGGTCCACCTCGCTGCGCAGCTCGAACAGGCTGAGCCGCAGCTCGGTGATCACCCGGGTGACCTCGTGGCGCAGCGTGCGCAGCGACTCGGCGGTCTCCTCGGCGTCCTCGTGCACGGTGGCCAGGGCGTTGTCGATGCCGTAGCCGACCATGACCAGCTCCTGGGCGACCCCGTCGTGGATCTCCCGGGCCAGCCGCTGCCGCTCCTCGTTGGTGGCCAGCGAGCGCACCTCGTCGAAGAGCAGCGCGGCCTCCAGCCGCAGCGCGGCCGGGCCGGTCAGCGCGGTCACCCGGGACACCACCGGCGGCGGGTACGCGGCGGCGGTGTCCGCCTCGACCACCACCAGGCCGACCGTGCGCACGCCGGCGACCAGCGGCACGATCAGCGCGGAGACCTCGCCGGAGTGCCGGGACCGGGCCTGCGAGCGGGCCGAGACGGTCGGCTGCTGGCTGGCCCAGGCGTCGGCGATGGCCGAGTCGGCGTCGAGCGTGGTCTCCCAGTCGACCCGGTCCGCGCCGATCTGCGCGAGCACGACCAGCCGGCCGCCGCCGCTGGCGGAGAGCACCGCGCCGCGGTCGGTCTTGGCCACCACCCGCAGCTCCTCCAGCAGGTGTTCGGAGATGCCACCCGGGTCGAGGGTGGCGCCGGGCAGCTGGCGGGCGACCGTCCGCAGCTGGGTGAGCAGGCGGGTCGCCTCCGCGTACGGCTGGGGCTTGCCGGCGTTGCGGACCCGGATCACCCGCTGGAGGGTGCCGGCGGTGTAGAGGCCGAGGCCGGCGAGGATCAGCCACTGGGCGCAGACCGCGAGGTAGCCGAGCTGGCCGAGCTGCGGGTCGCCGTCCACCTCGGTGAACGCGGCGCTGGCCAGCAGCGTGGCCGCCGCGACGGCGAGCAGCGCGGCGCCCTCGGAGAACCGGCGGCGCAGCGCGGTCACGGTGACCGGCACGGCGAGGTAGGGCAGCACCGCCGAGGCGCCCAGCCCGCCGGTGACACCGGTGAGCTGGGTGTCGGCGGCGACCTGGCTGGCGGCCAGGCCGAGCACCACGACCTCGGCGAAGCGGCTGATCGGGGCGAGCAGCCGGTGCTGCGGCGCCAGCACGGCGGGCAGGCCGGCGACGCCGAGCAGGGCGATCCACCAGAGCTGGCTGGCGTCGCGGGTGGCGAACAGGGTCAGGGCGGCGACCAGCGCGAGGAGGACCGCGCGGGCCGCGACCGCGAGGGGCTGCGTCTGCGGCTGGCCGGATGTGGAGGCGGGCACCTGACGGATGGTAGTCAGCGCTGGTAGATCTCCGCGATCTCCGTGGCGTACGTCTTGTGCACGACCTGTCGCTTGACCTTCAGCGAGGGGGTCAGCTCGCCGGTCGTCTCGGTGAAGTCCTGGGGCAGGATCCGGAACACCTTGATCGCCTCGGCCTTGGAGACGGACAGGTTGGCCTGGTCGACCGCGCTCTGCACCTCGGCCCGCAGCGCCTCGTCCTCGCGCAGCTCGGCCGCGGTGGTGGTCTCCGGGCGGCCGTGCGCGGCCAGCCACTTCGGCAGCGCCTCCTCGTCGATGGTGACGAGCGCCGAGATGAACGGCTGCCGGTCGCCGACGACCACGCACTGGCTGACCAGCGGGTGCGCCCGGACCTGGTCCTCCAGCACGGCCGGGGCGACGTTCTTGCCGCCCGCGGTCACGATGATCTCCTTCTTGCGGCCGGTGATGCTCAGGTAGCCGTCCTCGTCGAGCTGGCCCAGGTCGCCGGTGCGGAACCAGCCGTCGGTGGTCAGCGCCTCGGCGGTGGCCGCCTCGTTGTGCCAGTAGCCCTGGAAGACGATGTCGCCGGAGATCAGGATCTCGCCGTCGTCGTCGATCCGGATGGTCACGCCGGGCAGCGGCCGGCCGACCGTGCCGATCCGGGTGCCGGTGGGCAGGTTGGCGGCGGCGGCCGGCGAGGTCTCGGTGAGGCCGTAGCCCTCGCAGATGGTCACCCCGACGCCGCGGAAGAAGTGGCCGAGCCGGGCGCCGAGCGGCGCCCCGCCGGAGATGGCGTCGCGGCACCGGCCGCCCATGGCGGCGCGCAGCTTGCCGTAGACCAGCTTGTCGAACAGGGCGTGCTGGGCGCGCAGCGCCAGGCCCGGGCCGCCGGGGGTCTCCAACGCCTCGCTCCAGGCGATGGCGACCTTTTCCGCCCGGTCGAAGATCTTGCCCTTGCCGTCGGCCTCGGCCTTCTGCCGCGCGCCGTTGTAGACCTTCTCGAAGACCCGGGGTACGGAGAGCACGAACGTGGGCTTGAACTCCTGCAGCTCGCCGACCAGGTTCTTGGTGTCCGCGCAGTGCGCCATGGTGGCCCGGGCCTGCACCACGCCGACCTGGATCAGCCGGGCGAACGCGTGCGCGAGCGGCAGGAAGAGCAGGGTGGAGGCGCCCTGGCGGAACAGGTTGGGCAGCACCGGCACCGCGTTGGCGATGTCGGCGTAGATGTTGCGGTGGGTCAGCACGCAGCCCTTCGGCCGGCCGGTGGTGCCGCTGGTGTAGATGATCGTGGCGACGTCGTCGGCCTTCAGCATCGACCGGCGGACCTCGACCTCGCCCGGGTCCACCGAGGCGCCGGCGGCGACCAGGTCGTCGACCGCGCCCAGCTCGATCTGCCAGACCTCGCGCAGGTCGGGCAGCCGGTCCCGGACGCCGGCGACCAGGGTGGCGTGCGCGGTGCTCTCCACCACCACCGCCACGGCGCCGGAGTCGCCCAGGATCCAGGCGGCCTGCTCGGCGCTGGAGGTCTCGTAGATCGGCACCGTGACCGCGCCGGCGGCCCAGATGGCGTAGTCGAACAGCGTCCACTCGTAGCGGGTGCGGCTCATCAGGGCGACCCGGTCGCCGGGGGAGACGCCGGCCGCGACCAGGCCCCGGGCCACCGCGACCACCTCGTCGCGGAACTGCCGGCAGGTCACCTCGGTCCGGGACGCCGGCCCCGCGTCACCGGCCGGGCGGACGAACTGCACGGTGTCCGGGGCGACCTCGGCGTTTTCCCAGACCGGGTCGGTCAGGTTGGCCGCGTCGCCGACGGTGACGATCGGCGGAACGGAGAACTCGCGCACCTGCACTCCCTCGTGCTCGCACCGGCGGGGGCCGGCCTGGTCGGCTAGTCGAAACCTACCCGCCCGCCCCGGCGGGTCGGCCAGGGAGGTTGCCCGCCCGGGTGGTGGGACACCCGGCGGGTGGGTGGAGCGGCGCGGTCCGGTCGATCGCCGGGTAGCCTCCCCCCATGGCGGACACCTCCACCCAGTCGATCATCATCGGCGCCGCACCGGACCGGGTGGCGGCGGTCATCTGCGACTTCTCCCGCTACCCGGAGTGGGCCGAGGCGGTCCGGCAGGCCGAGGTGGTCGAGGAGTACGAGGACGGCTATGCCAGCCAGGTCCGGTTCACGCTGGACGCGGGCGTGCTGGCCGACGAGTACGTGCTGGCCTACGAGTACGCCGAGGACATCTCCCGGATCGAGTGGCACCTGGTCGCGCCGTCGACGATGCAGCGGTCCCAGCGCGGGTCGTACGACCTGGTCGGCAATCCGGACGGGACGACCACGGTGACCTACACGCTGGAGGTGGAGCTGTCCGTGGCGATGCTCGGCATGTTCCGCCGCAAGGCCGAGAAAATGATCATGGATGCCGCGTTGAAGCAGCTCAAGCGCCGGGTAGAAGCACCCGGTGCGGCGCACTGACCCGACCGTCGTCCCGGTTGCCACGCTGGAGGAGCCGAACCATGGGCACCACTGATCCGGGTTCGGCCCGGGAAGAGGCCGAGCGCCTCGTCGCCACCCTGCTGGCCACCGCCAGGCTGGCCGCCGCCGCCCCCGGTGCGGGCCCGTGGGGTCCGCTCGGTGGGATCCTCTCCGGTGTCCTCGGTCACACCCCGGGTGGCGCCGGTCCGGGGCGCCCCTCGGCCTCGCCGGCCGGTGGCGCCGGGTTCGCCACCGGTTCGCCGGAATGCTGCGTCTGCCCGGTCTGTCGCGGGATCGCGGCGTTGCGTGACCCGAGTCCCGAATTCGCCGAGCGGCTGGCCACCGGCGCCGGCGACCTGGCCGCCGGGGTGGCCAGCCTGCTGCGGGCGTTCGCCCCGGCCGAACCGGCCGAACCCGCCGGCCCGGGCGGTGCCGCTCGCGGCGAACCCGGGGACCACGTGTGGCGCGAGGCGACCCGTACCGGGCATGATTCTCAGCCGGCACCCGAGCAGGACGTCTGGTCCGCCGCCACCCGGGGGGCGGACGCTTCCGACCCGGGTGCCTCGTCGCAACCGCCCGCCGACGCCGCCGGGCCGGACGAGCCGGCGTCGAGCCGGCCGCCGGCCGGCCAACCCGTGGTGCCCGCCTCGCGGGCGTCCGGCGAGGTGGGCGCGGACGCATCAGGCGACGGGGCCTGACCACCGGACATCCCGGGACCGCAACGGCCGGTTCGGCCGGTGCCGGGGCAGCACAGCAGAGGGGAGTGGCAGCGGTGACGCTGACCATCGGAGTCGACGTCGGTGGCACGAAGGTGGCCGGCGGTGTCGTGGACGACACCGGCGCGGTACTCGTGCAGACGCGACGGGACACCCCCGCCGACGATGTGGCCAAGACCCGCGACGTCATCATCGAGGTGGTCACCGAGCTGGCCACCGGCCGCACGGTCGAGGCCGTCGGCATCGGCGCGGCCGGCTGGATCGACGCCTCCCGTTCCACCGTGCTCTTCGCCCCCAACCTGGCCTGGCGGGACGAGCCGCTGCGCGAGTACGTCGGCAACGCCACCGGTCTGCCGGTGATCGTGGAGAACGACGGGAACGTGGCCGCCTGGGCGGAGTTCCGCTACGGCGCCGCCCGTGAGGCCGACGACTCGATGGTCATGTTCACCATCGGCACCGGCGTCGGCGGCGGCATCGTGCTCGGCGGCGAGCTGGTCCGGGGCGCCCACGGCATCGCCGCCGAGCTGGGGCACATGCTCACGGTGCCGGACGGCCACCAGTGCGGCTGTGGCCGGCTGGGCTGCATCGAGCAGTACGCCAGCGGCAGCGCCCTGGTCCGCTTCGCCCGGGCCGCCGCCCGGCAGGAGCCGCACCGGGCCACCGCGCTGCTGGAGCTGGCCGACGGCGAGGCCGAGGCGATCACCGGCCCGATGGTGACCGCCGCGGCCAAGGGCGGCGACCCGGTCTCCACCGAGGCGTTCGCCCAGGTCGGCCGCTGGCTCGGCACGAGCCTCGCCGACATGGCGCAGATCCTCGACCCGCAGGTGCTGGTGGTGGGCGGCGGTGTGATCGACGCCGGCGACCTGCTGCTCGGCCCGACCCGGCGGTCGTTCACCGACGCCCTGGCGCAGCGCAGCCGCCTGCCCGTCGCCGAGGTGCGCCCGGCCGAACTGGGCAACACCGCCGGCGTGATCGGCGCCGCCGACCTGGCCCGGCGGATCTGACGTGCCGGGTCCGGGTGTGCCGCTGCGGGTGCTGTCGTACAACGTCCACAGCCAGCGGGACGACACCGCCGCGCTGGCCGAGGTGGTCCGGGAGGTCGGCCCGGACGTGGTGATCGTCCAGGAGGGACCGCGCCGGTTCCGCTGGCGGCAGAAGTGCGCCACGCTCGCCGACTCGTTCGGCCTCGTGGTGGCGGCCGGCGGTCTGCCGTCGCTGGGCAACGTGCTGCTGACCAGCCTGCGGGTGCGGGTCACCGAGACCCGGTGCCAGCGCTACCCGCTGACCCCGGGCCGGCACCTGCGCGGCGCGGCGTACGCGCGGTGCCGGGTGGGCGGGGTCGACTTCCTGCTGGCCGGCTCGCACCTGTCCACCGACCCGGCGGAGCGGCCGGCCCAGGCGGCGGCGTTCAAGCGGGAGCTGGCCGCGTCGCCGCTGCCGG